>NZ_WQQB01000036.1:0-37068 GCF_018785565.1 Blautia sp. MCC283
CATAAATAACACCCCTTTTTCTTTTATTTTACTAGAAAAGGGGTGTGTTCACAATTTATTTACTCATGCGTTTGTCGTGCCCAATGATCCTTTTCCGGCTGCACAAAAGAAAAAGGCAGAGTCCAAAGACTCCGCCATTTCCAAAGGATTTATCATATGATTAGTACAGTTTAGCCATCTCTTCGATGTTGCTTGTATCGAATTTCAGAGGTGCGCCAAGTACAACTTCTGTACCGCCGTCATCAGCGTCTGTGATTGTGTAGTCACCAAGGTCGCCAGCTGTGAACTTGTCATCTTTGGCACCTGTGATGTCACCGTTAATCAGAGCGATTGTTGTGTAAGCGCTGAGTTTTCCAAGGCCCTGCATATCCCACAGATAGAAGTATGGGCAGGAATGATCTGCATCATCACCTGTGTACTCCTGCATCTCAGACGGAAGTCCAAGACCTGTCAGTTTGCACTCAGATCCGTTATCCTGAAGATATTTAGCAGCTGCTGCGATACCAACAGTTGTCGGTGCGCAGATAACTTTCAGATCTTTGTAGTTCTGAAGAAGAGCTGCTGTCTGGTCTGTAGATTTCTGTGGCTCATCATCGCCGTATACAACGTCTACAAGCTCAAGTTTGCTGTATTTGTCATCGCCTTCCATGATGGTCTTCATTGCGTCGATCCATGCATTCTGGTTAGCGGACTGAGATGTAGCGGAAAGGATAGCGAACTGTCCCTCACCACCGGAAATATCAAGAACTGCATCCATAAGTGCCTGAGCAACTTCTTTTGTACCAGCCTGGTTTACGAAAATCTCACGGCTGTCTTTGTTCGGTGCGGAGTCGAAGGAAGATACCTTGATTCCTGCATCCATAGCTTCCTCAAGTTTAGCCTGAAGAGCGTTAACATCGTTCGCGGAGATACAGATTGCATCGAAGTCCTGAGAAATCAGGTTGTCAAGAACTTTGATCTGTGCATCAGCGGTAGCTGTCTCAGGATAAACGACCTGAACTTCGCCGCCTTCAGCCTCTACAGTCTCCTGGAAAGATTTCGCTGCGATCTCGAAGAATGCGTTACCAGCTGCTTTACCAACCAGAGCGATCTTTTTGTCTTTTGCGGAATCGCCAGCTGCTGCTTCTGTCTTAGTATCGTCTTTTTTGTCATCTGCTGCGAGAACCGGGCAAACTGTACCAAGAACCATTGCTCCACAAAGGATTGCGCTAATTACCTTTTTTTTCATTTTTGTTCCTCCCTATAAGAATATAATTTTTTATATGCTGCTGCCCCCGCTACACCAATGGAGGCAGCTAACAATCATATGGGTTTCAAAATTGATATTTAGTTTTTCTTCATTGCGACTGCTTTTTTTACATCGCCGATGATGTTTGGAAGAGCTACTGCTGCTACCAGAAGTACACCGATGATCAGAAGGATTACCTGTGCGTTTACGTTCTTCTGTCCAAGACCAACTCGTAAGCATACGATGATGAATGCGGAAATGATACCACCGGCCAGGTTACCTTTACCACCTGTGGAGGAGATACCTCCGAATACTGCCATTGCGATGGCATCCATCTCGAATCCGTTACCGGTTGTTGTATTGGCACCATAAGAAGATGATACTAGGAACAGTGCACAAAGCCCAGACATAAGACCCATAACTGTGTAGATGATGAAACGGATCTTTTCAACATGAACACCAGCATAATAAGCTGCCACACGGTTTGTTCCGATCGCATAGGTACGACGTCCGAATGTGCTCTTTCCAAGGAAGATTGCAAAGAGGACACCAAGGATCAGTACCAAGAAAAGAATGTATGGAACCTGTCCGACTTTTCCACCAATGGCACGGAAACCATCTGTGTTTGTGATCGCGATACTTCCGCCGGCTCCAAGTGTTACCTCAGCGATACCACGGAAGATGATCTGTGTTGCCAGTGTTACGATCATTGGAGGAAGCTCCTTGAAACGGGTAAGGATAAATCCGTTAACCGCACCGCAGAGGGCACCAACAACCAGTGCTGTAAGTACTACTACAATGAATGGAGCGTTTGTGTTGCAGACCATGCAGCTTAAAGTTGCGGAGAGACACACGATCGCACCAACAGAAATATCGATCTCGCCTAATACCAGGATGTACGCCATCGGGAACATCATGAATACCTCTGCAAGGTAAACCGGCATCTGACGAAGAACACTCTTCAGATTATAAAATTCAGAAAATGATGCGCAGAAAATATTTACCAGGATAAAGAGAATGACCAGGATGCCTTCCCAACTGAATATGATGTGTTTCATCGGATTTTCCGGCACATTGTTAATACTTCTTCCAGATTTTCCAGCCATGATTTACATCTCCCTTCCCTTTAATGCATTTTTGTCTGCGATCCTCTGCAGGATAACATTGATCACAACTACTACCAGGATGATAACACCCTTGATCATGTTCTGCCACAGGGAGCTGATACCTACAAGTGGAAGAGCTTTTGCGATGGTTGCAAGGATGATGGAACCAAGGAATGCACCTACTACTGTTCCACGTCCACCGCTCATGCTTACACCACCGATAACGCAGGCTGCGATGACATCCATCTCACCACCGTACTGCATATCAGGCATTGCAGAAGCATAAACAGAAACCTGAAGTGCTCCGCCAAGACCTGCGAGGAATCCCATGATCACATATACAAGAAGGTTGATATTCTTTGCATTGATACCGGAAACCTGTGCTGCACTTGCATTACTTCCTACTGCGTAGATTCTTCGTCCTGTTCTTGTCCATTTCATAAAGAAGAAGAATACTACATAACAGATGATGATTATCCAGATTACTTTGTTAATTCCAAGAAATGTGGATGTTGCAAAATTTTTGAAATCACCAAGAGCTGCGGCACTTGCCCACTCACCACCGTGAGAAACAAGATATCCCATTGCTCTGTAGATGTACATAAAGCCCATGGTTGCAATGATCGGCGGAACGTTTGCTCTTGAGATCACAAGACCTACAACAAGTCCGCAGGCAATACCGATTGCCATTGCAATGATGAAAGCAAGTAATGTACTTGTGATATGTCCGTATTTCAGGAGCATACCAATGGACATACCGGAAAGTGCCAGGGTTGACATGATGGAAATATCGATTCCGCCTACCAGCATGACACACAGCATACCAAGTGACATTACCATTGTTACTGCATTATTTTTCAGCATCTCCATGAGTGACTTCGGCGTAAGGAATGACGGGCTGATCGCTGTGACAACTGCAAACAGCACGATTACGATAATTGCCAGCAGAGCCTCTCGGGAGCCTGTAATCTTCTTGATGACAGATTTCTTTTCCATTATTTAGTCCCCTTTCCAGTGCTCTTTTCCATGGACAGCTCAAGGATACCCTCCTGTGTTGCCTCTCCTCTGTTCAGTTCACCTGTCTTACGGCCGTTACACATAACGATGATACGGTCTGCCATACCCAGGATCTCCGGCATCTCGGAGGAGATCAGGATGATCGCATAGCCTTTCTTTGCCAGATCTCCCATGATCGCATAGATCTCGGCTTTCGCACCAACGTCAACACCCTTGGTAGGCTCATCCATGATAACAACCTTCATTTCCTGTGCAAGTGCCTTGGCAACTACAACCTTCTGCTGGTTACCACCTGACAGGGAGCTTGCCGGCTGGAAGATATCAACTGCCTTGGTATCTACTTCCTCAAGAAGCTTCTTGGAAATTTCTCTTTCTGTCTTCTCGTCGTTAAATCCGGATTTTGCATATTTACTGATGACCGGAAGTGTTACGTTTCTTCCAAGTCCCCAGCTCATGATCAGGCCTTCCTTCTGTCTGTCCTCAGGAAGAAGGATGATACCTTTTTCCATTGCCTCGGAAGGAGTCTTGATGTAAACCTCTTTTCCTTCAAGGAAAACTTTTCCTTCATCCGGACGGGTGATTCCGCAGACAGCTTCCACAACCTCTGTACGTCCTGCACCAACCAGACCGGTAAGACCTACGATCTCACCTGCACGTACATTGAAGGACACATCCTTGAAAAATCCTGTTCTGGAAAGATGTTCGATACGAAGCATCTCATCTCCCAGCTCAACTTCCGGTTTCGGGAACAGATCATTGATCTCACGGCCAACCATTGCCTTGATCAGATCTGCATTTGTGATTCCGTTTACATCGTAGGTTCCGATATACTGGGAATCACGGAATACGGTAACTCTGGAAGCCAGACGGTACATATCCTCAAAACGGTGAGAAATAAAGATAATGGAAACGCCATTCTCTTTCAGCTTGTCAACCAGTGTGTAAAGCTTCTCGGATTCGTTTCTGGTAAGTGCTGCTGTAGGCTCATCCAGAATGATGATCTTCGCATTTGTGGAAAGTGCCTTGGCGATCTCAACCATCTGCTGCTGCGCAACAGAAAGGGTACCCATCTCAGCGGTTGCATCGAAATCTGCATCCAGCTCTTTCAGATACTTGTTTGCCTCCTGGTTCATTTCTTTCCACTGGATCATATGATGTTTGATGATCTCATGACCCATAAAAATATTTTCAGCTACTGTAAGGTGCGGGTATGATGTCGGATGCTGATATACGGCTGCGATACCTGCTTCCTGAGCATCCTTCGGACCTTTGAAGTCAACCTTCTGTCCGTTTAAGAACATCTCACCTTCTTCTGCTTTATGTACTCCGGTAATAACCTTGATAAACGTAGATTTACCAGCACCATTCTCACCCATCAGCGCGTGAACTTCGCCAGGTTTGAGCTGGAACTGTACATTATTCAGAGCTTTGACACCGGGGAATATCTTCGTAATACCTTTTAACTCAAGAACATATTCTGACACGGCTCTTTCTCCTCCCTTTCCTTTGATCTGATTTTATTTTATCATCCCACCTGTTGGCTGATAATGGGAATATTTTTGGATAAGGGTAAAATATTCCTCTTTTCTATGTAAAATATTACCCATAAACCAATACCGCATTCTCGTATTTCTATATATTTTATGCTATAATGATAGCGCTGACGTTTCTGTTTTCTGTGAATATAAACAGAACCGTAAATGTCTGATTTACAAGGCTATGAACTATATCCAATTGGAGAACTATCTATGAAATTACTGATCGTTGATGACGAAGAACTTACACGTACCGGACTTATCTCATCTATCGACTGGGATTCTCTGGGGATCACCGAAATCCTTCAGGCTGACGATGGTGTGAACGGGCTGGAAATGGCCAGACTTCATAAACCCGAGATCATTCTCTGTGATGTGCGGATGCCACGAATGACCGGCATCGCCATGCTGGAACGACTGGAAAAGATTCTGCCGGACTGTGTACCTATCTTCATGAGTGGCTACTCAGATAAAGAATACCTGAAAGCCGCCATTAAATTAAAAGCTGTTAATTATATCGAAAAGCCCCTTCATCCCGAAGAAGTACGGGATGCAGTGCTGGAGGCCCAGTCTCTTTACAGGCAGAAGCTTCGTTCCCACCGTGAAGAAGCCCTGCACTCTCAGGAAACAGCCACCCGGCTTGCACAGAAACTGACCCTTCCGCCCTCCGACAACAGTGAGATCGCAGATCTCTGTCTGGAACTCGGACAGCCGGAGCTTCTTGATCCCGACATGAATTTTACTTCCATAATCGTGAAACTCAATAGTGGAGTAGAATCATCCGGTATTTTTCTGGAAGATATCCTGAATGATATTTCCTGTTTTCTGGAACATTATCACCTGAAATGTCTCTTTGTGGAAAAAAGAGTACAGTATCTGGTCCACCATATATATGGAAGCAATGCGCCTTCCCCGACTACACTTTCCGCCATAGGAAGCTATATTTCCAGGCAATATGACTGCTGTGGAAAACATCTGATCGCTGCCGGCAATACGGTAACTGATATTTCCAGAGTTTATCAGTCCTACGCTTCCGCCGTGATCCTTTTGCAGAATTGCTTTTTCTTTCCGGAAAAAACATTTCTTACAGAAAACACCATAAAACAGCTTTCCCCAAAAGGACCGGTTCCGGATTCCCTGCAGTCTCCGGAAAATACTTTTTCCAAATACCTCCTTTCCGGAGAGGAAACACACTGTGTTCAGTTTCTTGAGGAACTTTTCCGGTATTACAGCTGTAATCACACATTTATGCCCAACCAGATCCGTGATCTTTATTATCAGCTGTTTAATGCGCTTTCCTCTTCCCGAAAAAAAAATCAGGTAGAATCCGGGCTTCACGAAAAACAGGATCTGATCATGGACACCCTGAACAATGCTTTTACCTACGAAGAGCTTCATGAATCTCTGAAAGAAAAAACCGCTCAGTATTTTGAAGATGCAAGGAATTCCCAGCCGGAAAATTCCACCATCTTTATGATCAAGGATTACATCAGCCGGAATTACATGAATGATACCCTTTCCGTAAAGGATATCAGCAGCCATGTATATCTTTCCGCTTCCTACGTATGCACCTTTTTCAAAAGTGAAACTGGCCAGACTCTCAATCAGTATCTGACGGAATACCGCATGGAAAAAGCCAAACAGCTGCTTTCTGATCCCAGATACAAAATTTCTGAGATTTCTTCCAAAGTAGGTTATACAGACGGCAATTACTTTGGTAAAAGCTTCAAAAAATACTCCGGTTTCTCCCCGTCCGAATACCGGGAGAAAATGTCATGAGGGCCTTCTGGCGCCGTTTCAAAAACGGCTATCTTAACTTAAGCCTTCAGACCAAATTCACCATTGCGCTGATCAGTATTGTGGTGCTTCCCGCATTTCTTACCGTATTTCTTTTTTACGGAAGACTGTACAATATGGTCGTGTCCAATACCATCCGGCAGGAACAGGATGCCTCCGCAAAGACTGCGCCTCTCATCGAGCGGACCATGGATACGATTCTGGCTACTACACGGAATATCACCGGCCAGAATTTTTTTCAGGAACTTTTTTACATGCCGGTCAGCGATTCATCTGAAAAACTTGCCACATCCAATCATGCCATTGATTTCAAAAATGCCGTTCAGCGTCTGACCACGGATTCCATTGTTACCGATGTGCGGATCTATGTGGATTTCCCGGATGATCTGAAATCGCTGAACGCCTATCCCAATACAGAAGATCTCCTGGCACCTTTAAGTCAGGCAAAGGGTACTTACTGGTATGGTATCTTCCAGGGAAACCGGGAGCCGCAGGAAATGTTCTGCCCTTCCTTCTATCTCGGTTCTCAGGAAAAACAGAATTACGGAGATATGGCATATATCTGTCCCCTGAGCCTTTACTACCACAGTACCGCCTACAAAGCTTATCTGGCTGTTTACTTTTCCGATGATAAGCTGAACAATATTTTATCCGACAATCTTTCTCTGGAGGGAAGCGTGTCCTATATTGTAAATGAACGTGATGCCATCGTTGCAACTTCTGATCAATCACTGTCCGGAATCTACCGGCTGGATTACGACACCATCAAAGATTCCTTCATGTCATCCAACAACTTTATTGAGCGAAACATTCTGGACACTAAGGTTTATGCCGGCTTTTACAGTATTTCCAATACAGACTGGTTTATGGTTACAATTCTTCCTGCCCCGCCGCTGATCCACGAAAGCAATCATCTGATGCTTCAGATTGCACTGCTCTACGCAGGTTTTCTTGTTCTGGCCCTTATTTTTGCCAATATACTGGCACACTCCATCACCGGAAGACTTTCTTCTGTGATCCGGCAGATGCAGACCGTACGCCACGGACCACCAACTCCCATGGAAAGCCCGGAAGCCCACGATGAGATCGGTGATCTGATTGATACCTACAATTATATGACCCGAAAAATGGATGAACTGATGAAAAAGCAGGCAAAATCTGCAGAAGATCTCCGGATTGCGGAGTTTAATTCCCTCCAGGCACAGATCAATCCCCATTTTCTTTATAATACCATGGATATGATCAACTGGATGGCACTGCAGGGACAGACGGAAGAAATCAGCCATGCGGTACAGAGTCTTTCCCGTTTTTACAAACTGACGTTAAGCCGGAAAAAAGGAATCTCTACCATTGCAAGAGAACTGGAACATGTGACGATTTATGTACAGCTCCAGAATATGCGCTATCATGACAGCATCGAACTGATCACGGATATTCCGGATGAGCTGTCGGAATATCAGATTCCGAAACTGACTCTTCAGCCGGTTGTGGAAAATTCCATTCTCCACGGAATCCTGGAAAAAGAGTCAAAATCCGGAACCATTGTCATTACCGGATGGATGGAAAACGAAGACATCGTTCTTCTGATTTCCGATGACGGTGTGGGGATTTCCCCTGAAATCCTTTCAACAATTCTCTCCGGAAGTGGAAACAGCCAGTCCGGCGGTACCAACATTGCCGTTTACAATACACACCGGCGCCTTCAGATCCTTTATGGAAAAGATTATGGTCTTACCTATTCCAGCAATCCCGGAAAGGGAACGGAAGTGGAAATCCGTTTCCCTGCACACAGAGAAGAGTAATCTACAGGAGGTATATCATTTATGAACACACAATCATCCGTACTTTTATATAATTTCAATGATCCGGACCGGCTCCGGATGATCCGCCGCTATCTGAACCGTCAGAAAGTAAAAGTCCGGATCGTCACCACACCGGAATTTCTGCATCCTCTGGGATATCTTTTTGAACTTCCGGGATTTCAGCCCTGTGCACAGTTTAATCTGGGCAAAAATTTCAGTGAGGAAATGATGGTACTGAACAATTTTTCCAGTGAACAGATGGATGCGTTCCTGGCGTTTTTCCGGGAAGAAGCGATTCCTTCGGTTTCGTTAAAAGCCATGCTCACCCCTGTGACCCAGCACTGGTCTTCCATTCAGCTCCATGACGAACTTACAAAAGAGCATACAATGATGCATAAAAAATAAGAATTTTTCCATCAAAAAAGGAGACCGCATTTGCAGTCTCCTTTTTTCGAATATGTTTTCGGTTGGTTATAAGAAAGAATTTATCGTTTTTTGTGATACTGATAATTATCTTGTTACGATATCTACCGGTACGTTGAAGATTTTTGCAACTTTCAGGATTGTGTCGATGTGTCTTCCTGTAGCAGCTGCCATGTGATGTGTCGGGCCAGCCTCGCTCCAGCGATTTACAAATTCTCTTGCTCCACATGTGAAACGTGTTCTCATGTTTGTATCACCGAAGGAAAGGATCGGTCCTTCCTCGTTTACACCCTCAGCTACAACGAACTTGAAGTTTCCGTCTTTATCCTGAGTGATTGCAAGGTAGGTTACAGGGCCTGTGTATGGATAGAACTGTGTCAGGTATCCGCCGCCTGTTTTGCCGTGGAATACCGGCACGATTTTCATGGTTGGTTTCTTGTCGGAGATGTCAGCGTCACCGCTTCCGGAATGTCCGATGATGCAGATGTCATCGTTGAAATCGATGGAGTACATCTCAGAAAGCTGGCCTGTACCGGAAATTGTCTTTAAGATACTCATTGCCATGGCAACCTTCATGTCACCCTCTACCGCACATGCAGTACCCTGTTTGATCAGCATGGAAAATGCCGGGATCAGCATACTGTCAAGGACACCTGCTTTACCCTGTGCAAATCCGTCGTAATGGGAAGCGATCATTCCAAGATGTTCGTCCTTTACCCATTTTTCAAAAGCAACAACGTATTTGGCCATATCCCATACTTTCTCAATGGTGCCGCCGCCCTCGATATCGAAGGTGTCAAGGATATCCTGTGCTTTTGCACGGATTGCTTCCTCGTCTGTGATATCGTCAGCGATTGCCCACATTTTCTCCCAGTCGAACTGTTTTGTGTAGAGGAACATTCTGTTATAGAGGTTTGTCTCATCAATATACAGATCCATCATACCCGGATATGGTCTTCCGATCTGCGCAATGTTAGTCTCACGGAATCTTCTTCTTACCTGAGCAGCCTTGCACCAGTCTTCGATCTCAGCCTGAACTGCAGGATCTCCGCCTTCTACAACGCCTGTGATAACCGCATGTCTCTTGCCTGCTCTCTCAAGGTCAGCAACTGCCTCGCCTACAGCACCGCATGCATAGCCTTCACCCAGCCAGGAGGCAATGTCAGTGTGCTCATAATCCAGCGCTTTGATCTTCTGAACGTTTACAAGAACAACCGGAACATCCAGATCACGGATCGCCGGAAGCATGTTGTAGGATGTTGCGTATGTCAGCATCTGAAGAAATACAAGGTCAACATCTGCTGCACGGAACTTATCTCCTGCCACCATTGCCTGCTCTTTTGTTGTCACCATTCCGCCGTCAACGATCTCTACTGTATCCGGGATCGTTTTCTTGAATGCGTCGTACTGTGCCTCAAATTCCGGCACCAGTGACGGGAACTGCGGAAGATATGCGCCTAAAGCAATTGAAAATACACCAACTTTTGCCTTTGTGTTAACTAACATAATAAAACCTCCAGTTATTTTTATTTATGCTTTGTATACTTTGATACCGAAGGACTCATGGATGGTTGTACGAGCCTCCTCGATCGTTTTAAACTCCTCGGCCTTCAGCATCTGTGCTGTGATATTACCGATTGCAGTAGCCTCACCAGGGCCTGCATGGATTTCTTTCTTTGTAGCTTTTGCAGTCAGCTCATTTAAGTATCCTGCATTGGAACCACCGCCTACGATATGGATACGGCTGTAGGTTCTTCCTGTCATCTCCTCGATTTCTTTTGCGATCTTAGCGTAGCAATCTGCAAGGCTTGTATAGATAACGGTTGCAATCTCGCCAAGAGTTTCCGGAACCTGCTGTCCTGTTCTGCGGCAGTAGTCCTGAACCTCTTTTGTCATGTTCTCAGGAGAAAGGAAGCACTCATCGTTTGCGTTTACTCTTGACGGGAAGTCTTTTGCCTCCTCAGCCATCTCGCAGATCTGTGCAAAGCTGTACGCATCATCAAACTCATGACGTACAGACTGGATCATCCAGAGACCCATGATGTTCTTCAGATAACGGAAACGTCCTGCATATCCACCCTCGTTTGTGAAGTTCATCTCACAGCTCTTCTCAGAGCAGTCTGCTTCTTTTCTCTCGATTCCCATCAGAGACCATGTTCCGGAACTGATATAAATGAAATCGTCATCATTTGCAGGCACAGCCAGAACTGCAGACCCTGTATCATGTGTAGCCGGTGCTACAACCTCAAGATCAAAGCCAACTGCTTCCTTCACTGCGTCTGTTAAATGTCCGATGCTTGTGCTAGGCATGATCAGCTTCTGGAATATCTTTCTTGGATATCCCAGCATATCGATCAGCTCATAATCCCAGTCCTTGGTTGTCGGGCATACAAGCTGTCCTGTGGTTGCCTCTGTGTACTCGCAAGTTTTTTCGCCTGTAAGAAGAAAATGGAAGTAGTCCGGTACATGAAGAAGTGTCTCAGCCTGCTCCAGATACTCAGGATGTTTCTTCTTCACTGCCATCAGCTGATATACTGTATTGTAGATTGCTTTCTGGATACCGGTTCTTGCATACAGATCCTTCAGGGAAATTGTCTTATAAACTTCCTCGTCCATTCCCTCTGTACGATGATCACGGTAGCCTACCGTGTTGCCAAGAACCTTGTCATCCTTGTCTAGAAGCACGAAGTCAACACCCCAGGTATCAACACCCATGCTTACCGGGATCTTGCCGATCTCTTTACATTTCTTAAGACCATTTACGATCTCGTTGAAAAGGCGGTCAAACTCCCAGCAGAGCTCTCCATCCTTCTTAACCATGCCGTTCTCAAAACGATAGATTTCTTCCAGGATCATTTTTCCGTTTTCCATATGTCCCAGAATGTGACGTCCACTGGATGCTCCGATATCTACTGCTAAATAATATGTTGCCATTTTTAAATCCTCCTCAATATGTAAGCTTCTGATCACTTTCATATCTGATGTTGTATTTATCATACATCAGGATCCTTCCGGTGATAAGAACCTCTTTTGTCAAAAAAAGTGTCTTTATTTGCAAATAATACAGCGATTATTTATGAACTACTGCATTATTTGTTTAAAAAATCCGCTGACTGAATCAGCCAGCGGATCTCTTATTTTTACGTTCGTGAACGCAATCCGCGTTCATTACAACTTCACGATCTGATCGATTATATGATTAGTCATAAAGGTTAGGAGCAATATCCTCGTCTTCCATATTTGTTGCATCATACCAGTAACCGTCTGTAGGAACATCCTGAAGCTCCTGGCCGTTTGCTGCTGCTGTCAGAGCGTAGATTGCATAGTATCCCATCATAAGAGGAGACTGTGTAACAGCACCGATGAATGTGCCATCTTTAACAGCTGCTTTGATGATAGAACCAGCATCGAAACCAACACCAACTACATCACCGTTTGCCGGGTCAGAACCAAGAACGTTAAGGTTAGCATTTGCTGCAAGAACACCCTCTGCCGAAACCTGGTTGGAACCGAATACTGCGATACAGTTCTCCTGGGAAAGGATTGCCTGAGCCTCTGTGGAGCAAAGCTCTACAGTTGTCTGTGCCGGAACAGCTACCTGGATAACAACGTCTGCGTCTTTAGCATCAGCATCAGCACCCTCTGCTGCGTTAACATAGAACTCGTTACCGCTTACTGCTACAGTCTTGCCATCAGCCTGAAGAAGCTCGATCATCTTGTTGATGAATCCAGTACCACGCTGCTGAATGTTCTGAGCTGTTGCATCCTGGTTAACCTCACCGATGATAACCTGTCCGTCAGCATCTTTAACAACGTCTTTAATGGAGTTGTACATATTCTCAGCTGCTACTGCACCAGCCTGTGCGTTGTCTGTACAAACCTCGCATACTACAGATCCTTCCGGAGCATCAGCGATACCTGTATCGAAAGTTACAACCGGGATACCTTTTTCTGCACATGTCTTAAGAGCATCCTGAACAGAAGATGTATCGCAAGCTGCAAGTCCTAATCCAACAGGATTGGAGCCGATAGCTGTGTTGATCATGTTAACCTGGTCAGCGATATCGGACTCACTGTTCGGTCCCTGTGCTTTATAAGTAACGCCCAGCTCCTCAGATGCTTTCTTCATACCTTCCTGAGCTGCATCCCAGTATGTAGACTGGAAAGATTTAACCATCATCGGGAACTCATAAGCTTCGTTTGCTTTCAGTCCGTCGAACTGTGCGGTAGGATCCTCAGCTGCTGTGGAATCTGCGGATTCCTCTGTTGCTGCATCTTCTTTCTCCTCAGCTGCAAAAGCTGCTGTTGCGCTCATGCTTGTTACCATTGCTGCACAGAGCATTAATGCCATAACCTTTTTTGCTTTCATATAATATTTCCTCCTTAAAATATATTATATAGTTTTTTATGTTCATACGCCGTTGCTACCCCTTGGCGTTTCACATCTTTGATTATCGGGTGCTGTTCACATTTCTCTGTAAACAGCACCCTTACTTATTATACACACTTCTTAATATCAGTGTGCTGCTTTTTTCTCTTTCAGGATATCGATCAGAACGGCTACGATCAGAACGATACCAGTGATGATCTGCTGCCAGTTTGCCTGCAGGCCGATATATGGAAGACCTGTTTTCAGAAGCATGATGACGAAGATACCAACGAATGTACCGATCACGGAACCATATCCACCGGTAGCTGCTACACCACCAACGAATACACCACCGATAGCATCCATCTCAAGTCCGGCACCAGTACCAGGCTGTACAGTAGGTGTTACTGCTGCGTATGCGATTGCTGCAAGACCTGTAAACAGACCGCAGACAACGTATACCATTACGTGATAGAACTTTGTATTGATTCCAGAAAGGGCTGCTGCCTCTTTGTTGGAACCGATTGCAATTGTGTAACGACCGAATTTGGTGTGGTTCAGGATGTACTCCATAAGAAGAACCAGAATGATCATCCACAGGAAACCGAGCGGATAACGTGAAGCACTTCTTCCTGTACCAACGGTTACCTTGAAGATGCTGTGGAACCATCCACCCGGCTGTGTAAGTCCCGGCCAAGGTGTTGCACTGCAAAGAGATCCGGCACCACGGGTAATCATACATGTACAAAGCGTTGCAAGGAATGGCGGCAGGTTCATAACACCAATAAGTACACCGTTTAATGCACCAACTGCGATACCAAGTACGATACAGATGATCATAGCAAGTGCTACCGGGCAGTTATTGTTTCTGATCAGTGTTCCTGCGATCAGTGCGTAAGCTACCATACCAGTTCCGATTGACAGGTCAACACCACCAGTGATAAGCGGGAATGTAACTCCGATCGCCATAAGAAGATCGTAATATGAGAAATCCAGCATACTCAGGATCGTGGTGTACTGTCTGAATTCTTTACTCAAGCCTGAGAATATTGCACACAGGACAATGATAACGAGCAAAACAATAAATCTCTGATCACTTAAAATACTTTTTTTCTTCTTAGTCATGACTTTCCTCCTTAATCGATATTCCGTGTGGCCTTGTCCATGATGTTTTCCTGGGTTGCCTCGGAGATATCAATACATCCGGTAACTTTACCCTCACACATGATGATGATACGGTCACTCATTCGGAGAACTTCCGTCATCTCAGAAGAAATCATGATAATGGATTTTCCTTCTGCTGCCAGTCTGTTCATTAATTTGTAGATTTCGTTCTTAGCACCAACATCGATACCTCTGGTAGGCTCATCGAAAATAAGGATGTCACTGTCTCGTGTCAGCCATTTTGCGATAACTACCTTCTGCTGGTTACCACCGGAAAGGTTAACTACCAGCTGGTCTGTAGTAGGTGTCTTAGTTGCAAGTTCGTTTACATATTTCTCAGCAACTTTTTTCTCTTTTGCTTTGTTGATAAAGATACCATTGGTAAACTCTTCCATTGTTGCCAGTGTTGTATTCTCTGTTACAGATTTCTGTACAACACAGCCGTATCTTCTTCTGTCCTCTGACAGATAACCGATACCACATTTAACAGCATCCTGCGGGCTGTTGATGGTCACCTCATGAAGCTGACCGTCTTTACCCATAATGGAGATCTTACCACTCTGCTTCGGATCTGCTCCGAACAGTGCTCTGGCTGTCTCGGTACGTCCTGCGCCCATCAGTCCTGAGAAACCAAGGATCTCGCCTTTTCTCAGCTCAAAGCTTACATCCTGAACCATCTTGCCTGCGTTCAGATGCTCAACCTTAAGAACTACCGGTGCATCTGCCGGAACTGCACTCTCCTGCTTCGGATCCTCATAAATAACACGGCCAACCATCATGTTGATGATATCTTCTTTTGTACTGTCTTTTGTGATCAGAGTTCCTACATATCCACCATCTCGCATAACGGTTACACGGTCTGTGATGGTCTTGATCTCATCCATACGGTGAGAGATATATACGATACCAAGATTCTTCTTACGAAGGTCACGGATGATCTCGAACAGGTCCGCGATCTCTTTCTCTGTCAGTGCTGCGGAAGGCTCATCAAAAATGATAACCTCAGCTTTATGGGAAATTGCTTTTGCGATCTCACACATCTGCTGTTTTCCGACTGTCAGATTCTTCATCTTTTCCTTCGGATTGATCTCAATGTTCAGATCCTGGAAAAGCTTCTTTGAATCCTCGATCATTTTTTTGTCATCGATACGGAAGCCCTTCTTCGGTTCACGTCCGATGAAGATGTTCTGAGCAACGGTAAGATCACCTACCATGTTCAGCTCCTGATGTACGATTACAACGCCGGCATCCTGTGCCTCACGTGTATTGTGGAATTCTGTTTCCTGTCCTTTGTAAACGATGGAACCTGAATCCTTCTGATAAATACCGGTAAGAACCTTCATCAGTGTTGATTTACCGGCACCGTTTTCTCCCATAAGTGCATGTACTTCGCCGCGTTTTACTTCGAAATTAACGTGATCCAGAGCATGAACTCCAGGAAAGGACTTATCAATGTCCTTCATAGTTAAAATAACTTCACCCATTGTCGCATCCTCCCTCTAAGATCAGTTCTTTCTGCGTCTTGCAGAAACGTCGATATAAACTGCAACGATAACGATGATACCTGTGATGATCATCTGCTGTCCTTTACCAAGGCCAAATGCCATGATGCCCTGCTGAAGAAGAGAGATGATGAATACGCCGATTACAGTACCGCCGATGGAAGCAAGTCCACCAACCATGGATGTACCGCCCATAACGCAGCCTGCAATAGCCTCGTTGTTGTACTGATCGCCATAGCCAGGCTGAACAGTTGTGTATGTAGCTACAAAGAAGAGTGCTGCAATACCTACCAGGAATCCGCAGATCACATAAGCAAGCATTTCCCATTTCTTTGTGTTAACACCGGAAAGACGGACAGCCTCTTTGTTGGAACCAAGGCAGAGGATGTAACGTCCTTGTTTTGTGTTGTAAAGAACGATACCGCAGATAACTGCCATTCCCAGGAAGATAATGATTCCTACAGGGAAGCCGTTTACGGAAACGATATTACGGAACCAGCCGTTTGCCTCACTGGCTGCCGGCCAGCTTACTGACTGTGTTTTTGTGAATACAGAAGCAATACCTTTTGCAATGTTCATGGATGCCATGGAAATAATGAATGGTGGTACTGACATGTAAGAAACCATCCAGCCATTGAAAATACCAAAGCAGAGACCGATCAGAATGCAAAGGATCATGGCAACTGCACAGGGAACCTTGTAAGATGTCATGCAGTAACCGGATACCAGTGCACAGCAGAACATTACAGGTCCGATGGAGAAATCAATTCCTCCTGTAGCGATTACGAATGTAACGCCAAGTGACAAGAAGCCCAGGAAGTACACATAGTTCAAAGTAGACTTGATACTATCAACAGCCGGAAACTTGTTTCCAAGAACTACTTTAAAAACCAGGAACATAAGAATCAGAACACAGACAAGAAGTATTCTGTTCAATCCGAGCTTCTTAACGATTGGATTTTGTTTTAAGTTTTCCAATTTTTACCCTCCTCACGTTTTGCACGTATCTTGTGTTTTCTTGGTTATTATAATACCGTCAAAAATCAATAATTGTAATAGAATATCTTTCAAAAAAAGGTTAAATATTTACTGTATGGTAAATATTTAACCCTTTTCTTTGTGCATTTATGACTATTTACGGTGTAAGATCACCATATGTTTTTAACGTATTAAACGGAAAAAGCAGTTTTTCGATCTCACTGGTATACATATTGTCAGGAGTCACAAGCTGGCACCCGGAATTAATATTCTTCTTATAGTCTTCTCCACGCAGCATCTTAACAGTTTCCCGAACACCCACATACCCCATTTTAAATGCCTTCTGTACAACGATTCCCTGGAAGATTCCGTGTTCCATCAGCTGGACGGCCTCCTGTGAGCTGTCTACTCCCACCACCCTGATCCGATTCTCTGCTTTTGCTGCCTTTACTGCTCTTGCAGCACCTACAGAGGAATATTCATTCATTCCCGCGATCATCTTGAGATCCGGATATTTTTTCATCAGCTCTTTTGTAAGCTCATAGGACTTGTCATACCGAGAATCACAGTATACCACATCTACGATATTATCCTTCAGACTGCCAAGTCCTGTCCGGAAACCTTTTTCTCTTTCAACTGCTGTAGATACACCCTTTACATGTGAAACGATCGCAATCTGATCATCCGTTCCCACAAGATCCTTCGCAAACCTGCCAAGGATCTGTCCCGCTTCCAGATTATCGGTCGCAACGGTAAGATCCTGGACCTCTTCCTGTGTGTAAGAATCAATAAATGCGATATGTATTCCCTGTTCCTTTGCCTTCTTCAAAAGCTGGTCGGATTCAGTGAAGCTGGACGGCGAGATCAGGATCGCGTCCGGTTTTTCTTCTGTTGCCCTTTCGATCAGCTTGTTCTGCCCATCCACATCATTCTCTTCCTCAGGTGCCCATACGCGGATATCTGCATTATATTCCTTTGCAGCCATCTCCGCCCCCTGGATCAGTGATGTCCAGAAATCATTGGTACCGTCCACAACCTTCGGAATATAGATCAGCGATAGTTTTCTCTCTTCTTCTACCTGTTTATAATAGACTATTCCGGCTACAAGCCCCGCCACAAGGCAGATGACCACTCCTAAAGTCAGGAGTTTTCTATGTTTTTTCATATTGATTCCTCCTGTATTCCCGGAATGATGATCGTGGCAGTGGTTCCGACACCTTTTTCACTTTCATAGGTGATCCCGTAATTTTCTCCATAATAAAGCTTCAGACGTTTCTGTACATTGTAAACACCCACACCATTGGAATGATAATTCACCTTATGCTTATCATAAATATGTGACAATGTTTCCTCATCCATACCTACACCGTTGTCGATCACCTGAAGAACTGCATTTCCGTCCTTCATAAAGCCTTTTACCTGCAAAAGTCCCTTACTCTCTTTATATTTCAGTCCATGATAGATGGCATTTTCAATGATCGGCTGGAGAACCAGCTTGATCAGAGGGATATTTAATATAGAAGGTTCTACATCGATCTCGAATTCCAGCTTGTCCTTGTAACGCATCTTCTGGATCGTAAGATAACCCTTGGCATACTCCACTTCCCTTGCAAGAGGAACCACTTCATCTTCATTACTGATGCTCTGACGAAGAAGACGCGCCAGGGATGCTGTCATCAGAACAACCTCTTCGTACTTTCTGCCCTCTGCCATCCAGATGATCGAATCCAGGGTATTGTAGAGAAAATGAGGATTGATCTGGGACTGAAGGGCCTTAAGCTCACTTTTTCTCTTTGCTTCCTGTTCCTTCACGTTCTGCTCCATAAGATCCTGTATCCTATGTGTCATCATATTGAAAGATTTCGTCAGGCTTCCGATCTCATTCTCCGAATCGATCTCCACATCTGCTCCGTCAAAATGCCCCTCCTGTACCCTGGACATGGAATCCCTGAGACGCTGAAGGGGATAGGTAAGACTCTTTGCCAGAAATCTTGAAAAAAGCAGAGCCACGATCATCAGAAGTGCAGATATAAGTACATAAATACTCTGCGCCTGATTACTTTTTCGCAGAAGCTCGCTGACGCTCATACAGCCCACAACGGTCCATCCGGTTTTATTGGATCTGGAAATGGAATACAGCTTTCCTCTGTTTCCCTTTCCGGTACGCACCGTATCTTCTTTTGATTCCACGATCAGGTCGATATTCTCCGTCTGCAATTCATTGTAAAGCTGTTGCTGCTGCGGATGATATACAATATTTCCGCTTTCATCCAGAATAAATGCATATCCCTTTTTCCCAATCGTATTCTGATCACAGAGTTCACTGATGGCACTGTAATTCAGGTCAATAAAAAAGACTCCCTCTTTCTCACCACTGTTGGAAAAATTACGGATCCCCCTGCTTAAAGTAATCACCCACGGGCGTTCTCCGCTGATGATGTGCTGTACATGGGAAGATGTAAGAAGCGGGCCTTCCGGCTTCTGCAAAGCATCCAGGTACCACTCCTGGGTGGAAAGTTTCAGATCCGGATTCACAGACTGTTTGCCGTCGTTGATCAGTTTCCGCCCATTAATTCCAATGATTCCCAGATTTCGGATATCACTTCGCCCGTCCAGAATTGTCTTGAACTGGTTGATCAGACGTTCTCTTGTGTCATCGTCCACATTTTCGCCGAAAAGATATTGCTGCACATCCTCGTTGCTGGAGATCATATAAGCAATATTTTCCATGTAGTCAATATAAGAATCTATATTCTGATTCATCTGCTGCACGATATTCTGGGTGTAGACAGAGGAATTTTCAAAAATAGAATTGCGGGTATATCTCATAGAAACACCGGTTATAACCAGCACCGCACTTAAAAGCAGCACCGTCACCACCGCAAAGATCGCGCTCTGGATACTTTTGAATTTTCCTATGATCTTTGCCGCAAACCGGATATCTCTCATTTACGTTTCTCCCTTGCATATTCTGTCGGGGTGCAGCCTGTCATTTTTTTGAAGGAGATTCCAAAGTAATGCGGGTCTGCAAATCCGACTTTTTCGGCAATTTCATAATTCTTCATGGTTGTATTTTCCAGAAGCTCCTTCGCTTTCTCCATTCGGGTACGTATCAGAACTTCTGTAAATGTTTCTCCTGTAAGATCTTTAAAAATCGTACTAAAATAACTGGTACTGATATTCAGATAGGAGCAGATACTGTTCAGGCTTAAATCCGGGTCCATATAATTCTTCTGAATATAGTCCAGGGCAAGTCTTGCCTGGCGCTGTCCGCTGGAACTGTTGGCATCGGAAAGCGTCTGAAAAATTTCTCCCACATGAGATTTTACCAGTTCAAATGCACTGTCAAAAGAATTCTGCTCTGTGACCTGCTGCAGAAGTGCTTCTCTTTTGGAAAAAAGCTTACTGTCCGGAACCATATCCTCGCAGGTTTCGTCTGCTGCACGGATGATCTGCTGCAGATAAACACAGGCCCTGCTCTTATCCACGCGTGCCGCTTTGATGTCGGATGAAATTTTTTCTAAAATATGATCCGCATTTTCTTTCCTGCCTGTTTTCAGTGCGGTTACCAGAGCCTCTACGACATTCTTTATGGAAAGCGTATTCTCCTCCGGCTGTTCCTCCATATCGATCAGAAGCCTTCCACCAAGAAGATATCTGTATTCGATTCCCTTTTCTGCTAGCTCATGAGACACCAGAAGCTCCTGCTGTGTCCTTGCCCAGCTTCCCACACTGATTGAAACATCCAGAGCCATCAGCTCTTTAAGCTTGGACTGGATCATCTGACAGATTTCCATAATTTTTTCGCCAAATTCTCTGGTCCGGTTTCCCATAAACAATACGCAGACCTTATTGTTTCCTTCCTGATAGGCAACACCTGCCTTCTCCCTGCTTACAATCTCATCACTGACATTAAAAAGGACAAAGGACATCAGTGCACTCTCCTGCCTTTTCTCTGCGGTGATCTGTGTTCCGTCCGAATACAGATCCAGATCAAACGCCGCCACGCGATAGCAGGCAGCTTCCAGACTGATTCCAAGCCCGGAAAGTTCCTCAAGGCTTTCTTCTCTTGTTTTAATGTTTTCCACAAAAGCCTGCAGTGCTCTGGACCGGATCACAATCGCATTCTTCTGATAGTTCTCCGATGTCTGCGTCAGGCGCTCGATTTTGTGTTTTTCTTCTCTTCGCTGATCCACTTTTTTCTTCATTTTTTCGATGACTGCACGGAGTTCCATGGCAGTTACAGGCTTCAGCATGTATTCACTGACGTCATACTGGATCGCCTTCTTGGCATATTCAAACTCACCGAATCCACTGAAGATCACAATTACAATATCCGGATAGTTATCATGGAGAAAATGGCTCAGTTCCATACCATCCATATATGGCATAAGAATATCTGTAAGTACAATGTCTACCGGATGGGTCTGCACAAATTCCGCTGCTGCCTTCCCGTTGTCACAGTCTCCTACCAGCTCGCAGTCCATGGCTTTCCAGTCAATATTCTCCCGGATCGCATCGCGAACAAGTATCTCATCGTCTACCAGTAAAATACGATACATAATTTCTGTCGTCCCCCTCTGTTCAGTTTCTGTTGCTTTTTTTGTACATCCCCCTGGCAGATACTTCCCACTATATCTGCCATTTACATTGTTAAAAATTACTGTTTTCTATGTAAACAATAACTGTTAATTCTTTCTACATGGTAACATGTTTGTTGATAATTTACAACGGAGTTTCTTAGTCCACTTTACAGGCAGTACTGTGCAAAAAATCCCATGTCCAATATATTGGACACGGGATTTCATCGTATACAATATTACGCTGGCTGTTCCGCGATTTATTTTACAATAACGCCATCTTCATCCCAGAGGTCATGCCAGTCGTTTGCACCATGCCACAGGAATACCTGTCCTTTTACAAGACGGTTGCCTTTTTCCAGGGTTGCGATGGTTGCCATTTCCTCATCTGTAAGAGGATCCTCGGTGACACATTTCAGGTTGCTTGCATAGTTATGGACAGAGAACGGAATGGAGATCTCACCTCTCTGATGTGCCCATTTCAGAGCGATCAGAGCCGGATGAACACCATGTGCTTTTGCGATTGCCTGCATTTCCGGAACTTCCAGATCCGCAACATCCTCCGGACAGATATCTCTCTCAGGTCTGCGTGGGGAACCGATCGGCATGTAACCTACCGGCTGGATGTTATGTGCTACCAGATAATCATAAAGCTCCTGCTGCTGGAAGCATACATGCAGCTCAAGCTCGCAGGTTGCAGGTTTGATCTTCATAAGTGGAAGAACTGTCTCAAGTTTCGGAATGGTCATGTTGGAAATACCGATGTAACGGATCTTTCCTTTTTCTACCAGAGCCTCGCACTGACGGTATGTATCCATGAACTCCTCAACACTGAACGGCTTGGAATCCGGATTTCTGGAATCTACATCACATCCCGGTGCATGATAGTTCGGGAATGGCCAGTGGATATAATACATATCCACATAGTCACACTGAAGGTCTTTGATGCTCTTGTCACAGGCTTCCTCTACTCTTCTGTGCATGTCGTTCCATACTTTTGTCATGATGAAGAGATCCTTACGCTCTACAACGCCTTCGTCGAACGCATCCTTAAATACCTGGCCGATCTCATGCTCGTTTCCGTAGCATGCGGCACAGTCGAACATACGGTAACCACTGCGGATCGCGCCTGCAACAGCTGCAGATACATCCTCGGCGGATACACGGTCGGAACCGAAGGTTCCCATTCCGACGCATGGAACCTGTTCGCCGGAAGGAAGTGTCACTTTCGGCACGATTGCCGGATTGATAACTTCTGCCATCTTTACATCTCCTTTTTTATGAAAAAATTTTTCTTATTATAAACTTGTTTTACAGCCTCTATAATTTTTTGATTTCAATCTGTGGAAGAAGTTTCTCCATATCTTCCATCACAAAGAAACCGGTCTCCTCACGCATGGCTGCTGCCGCTGAGATCGCGCTGGCCCTGCGCAGGGTCTCTTCCAGGGAAAATCCCTCGCTTAATCCAAGGGCAAAACCTGCGATCATGGAATCTCCACAGCCTACAGTATTTACTGCATCGATCTTCGGAACTATCGCACGGAAAATCCCCTCCTCGCCAACTGCCAGGGAGCCATCTGCTCCAAGAGAAACCGCTACGATCTCCACGCCACCGGCATGGATGGCTTTTGCCGCTTCGATGATATCGTTGATGTCATCACAGTGCTTTCCCGTAAGCATTCGGATCTCGTCGATATTGGGCTTGATCAGTGTTGGTGCTACCTTGATTCCCTCTTCCAGAAGCTTTCCGCTGGTATCCAGGATCACCGGTTTTCCTGCGTCTTTGACAATCTTCACAAGACGCTGATAGGCAGTTCCGTCAAGTCCTTTGGGCACGCTGCCGGACATTGCAACAACAGAAGCGTCTTTTACAAGCTCGCGGAATTTTTTCTCAAATCCCTCAAAGTCTGCCTCTGTGAGAGTAAATCCCGGCTCCAGGAATTCGGTCTGCACGTGATTCACTTCATCCCAGATATTGATGCAGGAACGGCTCTCCGCGTCCACATGGTAAAAAGCGCTCTTGATGCCAAAAGGTTTCAGGGCATCTTCAATATAATTGCCTGCGTGGCCGCCCACAAAACCTGTGGCAACCACTTCGGCACCGTAAATGGACGCCGGCTTGGAGACATTCAGTCCCTTTCCGCCGGGAACATAGGTACATTCCCGTACCCGGTTCACTTCGCCCACTTTAAAATCATCTACTACATAACGCTTGTCAATGGCAGCGTTTAACGTTACAGTCAGGATCATATCAGTCTTCCTCATTGGAAAGAAGGATCTTTCCTTTTACAAGGCCCGGGGTCTTGAACAGCTGGAATGCTTCCTGTGCCTGGCTCATCGGGATCTTCTTGTAGATGAAGCCCGGATCAAATTTCAGCTGGCCGGTTGCAAAGTAATGCGCGGTCAGATCCCACTCACGTCCCGGATATGGTGCACTGTAGGACATCCAGGAACCGGTAAGCTTGAACTCTTTACGGTTCATGTTCTCCCACTGTTTTGGTGTGAAAGTAAGGTTCTCATGAGGAGTACCGATGAAGCATACATGAGCTTTGTTTGCGGCAAGCTCAAATGCCATGTGCATGGTCGGAACCTGTCCTGCTGTCTCGAATACGAAGCCGTATCCTTTTCCACCTGTGATTGCCATGGCTTTCTCCATATAGTCTTCTTCTTTTGTGTTGATAACTCCATCTGCGCCGAGACGTTTTGCAAGGGCAAGTCTCTCATCGCTGATATCAAAAACTACAACTTTCTTGGATCCGAAGATCTTTGTCCACTGCATAGTGAACATACCAACGGTACCTCCGCCGAGGATTGCCACATACTCACCGCCGTGGTAATCGTTCTGGAATACACCGTGGATAGCTACGGTTGCAGGCTCAAACATAGCGCCCTGCTCATATGGAACATTGTCTGCAAATGGTACGGCATTTTTCTCAGGAACTACTACATAGTCCGCATTTGCGCCCTGCTCTCTGGAACCGATAAAGCTGTAATGTTTGCAGAGGGAGTAATTACCTTTCTGGCAGTCGTCACATTTCATACATGGAAGAAGCGGTGCACCGGATACACGGTCGCCGACTTTTACCTTGGTAACGCCTTCTCCGACTTCCACAACATCACCGGAAAACTCATGTCCAAGTACGATCGGATAAAAATGTACACCGTGGTTTAATACACGGGGGATATCAGATCCGCAGATTCCGGAATATCTTACTTTGATCTTTACATGACCAGGTGTTACCTGTGGTTCTTCCACTTCCTGGTACTGGACATCTTCATTTGCTACTACTACTGCTGCTTTCATGATTATTTTTCCTCCTCATTTCTCATCATAGGTTCAAGAGATTTATAGAGATTTAAATAGGTTTTATAGGTTTTCTCATAAACGACCCTGTTATCCGGGTTCGGTTCATGTCTTCTTGTTTCTTTTACGGTAAGGCGGATGGCTTCATCATAATCCTGATACATTCCAACGCCAATACCTGCCAGGATGGCTGCGCCAAGGGTTGTGGCTGTATCGGAGGACGGTACTACGATCGGTTTGCCGGTAATATCGGATTTGATCTGGGTCCAGAGAAGAGAGTTGGCGGATCCACCCATTGCGCGGAGAACTTCCACATCTGCTCCTGCCTCTTTTGCCACCTCAAGGTTGTGCTTCAGGGAAAGTGCCACGCCTTCCATGCAGGCACGTACCATATGAGCCTTGGTCTTGGCAAAATCCAGTCCATAGAACACACCTTTTGCGTTCGGGTTCCAGATTGGGGAACGCTCGCCGGACATATATGGAAGAAATACCACACCGTCACTGCCTGGAGCAATTTTTTCCGCGATCTCATTGAGCTGATCCAGGGAAGACCCTTTTTCCTCAGCTACAGAGCGCTCATAATCTGCGAACTCACGTTCAAACCAGCGCATGACACCACCGCCGCCGGTTGTGCCGCCCTGAAGGAGCCACTGTCCCGGAACTACGTGATATCCGAGGATCAGTCTGGGATCTGCCTTGTACTCGTCCATGCAGATACTCATTCCTCCGGCCTGTCCGCCCTGTTCCTGTGTCTCTCCCGGATGGATCACTCCGGCCCCCAGCGTTCCACATGCCGCATCCAGACCGCCGGCAACAACCGGTGTTCCCACAGCAAGGCCGGATTCTTCTGCTGCTTTCTCTGTAACCGTTCCCACAACATGGTCACAGTCGCAGATCTCAGGAAGAAATCCCATGGGGATTCCAAGTTTTTTGCACATTTCCTCATCCCAGGCTGCTTTTCTCATGTCAAAGCAGTGCAGGCCGTATCCCTGTGAAACATCCTGACTCATCACACCGGTCAGTTTGTAGGCAATGTAGCTGTTGGACTGCAGGATCTTGTCGATCTTTGCGTAAACTTCCGGGAGATTTTCTTTGTACCAGAGGATCTTTGCGGTTGTGTAGGATGGCTGAAGAGAATTACCGGATACTTCAAAAATCTTGTCCGCTCCGATTTCTTCGTTCAGTCTGTCGCAGATGGACTGTGCTCTGGTATCCATCCAGATCGGAGTGTTTGTAAGAACATTTCCGTCCTTGTCCATGGCAATGGCGGACCAGCTCTGGCCGTCAATGCCGATACCTGCGATCTCCTCCGGCTGGATCCCGGCTTTTTCGATCACTTTTTTTACTGCCTGACAGACAGCACTCCACCATTCTTCCGGATTCTGCTCTGCCCAGCCTTCTTTCGGATAATATACCGGATAATCACCATTGGCTGCTGCCACTACGGTTCCTGACTTTTCAAAAACCGCAACCTTGCAGGCACTGGTGCCGATATCAATACCAAGTAAATATGGTTTCATTATGAATTCTCCTTCTCCTTTAGCACACGCACGGATTTCCCCATAATAATTTCCGCGCCAAGCTTCTCTGTGATCGGCTCCGTTTCTTCGCTCTCTGCCTCTCCCAGCCGTTTCAGCATAATGCTCGCCACTTCCCTGGCAATGCCCGATGTAGGCTGTGCCACGATGGTAAGCTTGGGGCTGCAGGCTCTGGCAAACTGCAGATTATCAAAACCGATCATGGAAAGCTGTTCCGGAATTTTCAGATCCAGCTCATTCATTCCGATCACCGCCCCCATGGTCATCTCATAGTTGGTAACGAATACGGCTGTCATATCCGGATTGTCCGCCACAAGTTTCTCGATTCCTCTCACGCCACCCTGAATGGTATAGTCGCCGTGATAGATCAGAGATTCCCGTACCGGAAGATTTTCTTTTTCATATGCGCTTCGGTATCCCTGGAGACGTTCCTGCGCCGTGGAAATTTCCTCCGGGCCGCCGATAATCCCGATCTTACGGTGTCCTGCCTTAAAAAAAACCCTCATGGCATCCTCGGCCGCCTTCTCATTGTCCACAAGAACACTGTCGCAGGAAAGCTCCTGTATTCTTCGGTCAATGAGTACAATGGGCTTCCCGGTTTTCTGGAATTTTTTCAGATGATTGCCTTCAGCATCCACCGGCATGCTGATGATCCCATCCACACGTTTCCGGCTTAAAAATTCCACTGCGTCCCGCTCCAGTTTCTTATCGGTACGGCAGTCACAGACAATGGTGGCGTATCCGTGGCTTCGCAGCACATCCTCCATTCCTGTGATGATCTCCGCACAAAAGGTATTATTAAGCTCCGGGATCACTACCCCGATGGTCTTGGTGGCATTGGTCTTCAGGCCTCTTGCCACCTCATTGACCTCATAGTGCAGTTCCTCGATGGCTTCCTCGATCTTTACTCTGTTTTTTTCTCTTACGTTTCCGCCATTAAAATAAGAAGAAATCGTCGCAAGCCCAAGTCCCGTCCGCTTGGCAATATCTTTCATGGTTGCTGCCATACTGATCACTCCGTTTCTGCTTTTTACAGAAATTCCTTATTCTGCCTTTCCATCGCAGCCGCAGACTTTCATACGTGCCTCAACCAGCTCTTTCACTGCCTGGATGGCTTTCTTTCCGTATGCCTTCGGGTCGATGGTGTTCTCATTCTCTGCAAATGTCTCTTTTACTGCTTTGGAGTATGCTGCACGAAGCTCTGTTGCAAAATTTACTTTACAGATACCACGTTTTACACAATCACTGACATCCTCATCGCTGAGTCCGGATGCTCCGTGAAGAACAAGCGGGATATCTACAACTTCGCGGATCTCACTTAAGCGCTCTTTGTCAAGAACCGGTGTTCCTACATAGAAGCCATGTGCGGTTCCGATGGCAACTGCCAGAGAAGTAACACCTGTGCGCTCTACGAATTCTTTTGCTTCCTGCGGATCTGTGTTGGTGTCTGCCTCAGCCTCAAGGTCGTCCTCTTTACCGCCTACCTTACCAAGCTCAGCCTCACATGGAATGTTCAGGGCTGCTGCTACGTCCGCAACTCTCTTGGTCTCTTTGATATTGTCCTCAAAATCCAGTTTGGAACCGTCGATCATCACAGATGTGTAGCCTGCATGCATTGCCTGCATTGCAAGTTCAAAACTGCTGCCGTGGTCAAGATGAAGGCATACCGGAACAGAAGCCTTGGCTGCCTCTGCTGCCACGATTGCTGCGTAAGTCTCAACAGTACCATATTTGATCGTAGATGGTGTTGTCTGGATCATAACCGGTGCTTTCAGCTCCTCAGCTGCCTGGATGATCGCTTTCACCATTTCCATATTCTCTGCGTTGAAAGCTCCTACCGCATATCCGCCCTTCTGTGCTTTTAACAGCATTTCTTTAGATGTAACCAGTGGCATAATCTTTTCCTCCTTGGAATTATTGTGTTTATTTTTTATATTATTTCTTCATTTGATCTAGAAACCGAAACGTTTCTGTTTGAGTTCATCTTAACGCACCGAAACGTTTCTGTCAACTATAAAATTTTCATCATTTACAGGAAAATATTACCTTGAAAAGAAGACAAAATACCGTTAGATTAATAATTAAAAGTAATACAAACCTGTGGCCGGGCAGGTCCGTCTGATACTACCGGCAGCATAACAATTTCAGGAAGCGCTGTATCCCGTTCTGAATACCAGAAACGGATGCAGCATTTTCCGGAAATGTTATAAGTACACAATGATCTTAGGAGGATATGAACAATGTTAAAAGGAATTCCAGAAATCTTATCACCAGAATTACTGAAAGTTTTATGTGAGATGGGACACAGTGACCGTCTTGTAATCGCTGACGGAAACTTCCCGGTAGAATCCATGGGAAAAAATGCCATTACCATCCGCTGTGACGGACATGGTGTTCCGGAGATCCTGGATGCCATCCTGAAACTCTTCCCGCTGGATACCTATGTAGAACATCCGGTAAACCTGATGGAAGTAATGCCTGGTGATGACGTGGAGACACCAATCTGGGATACATATAAAGAGATCGTTTCCAAACATGACGAGCGTGGCGAGAAAGCCATCGGAAATATCGAGCGTTTCGCATTCTATGATGAAGCAAAAACTGCATACTGCATCATCTCCACAAGTGAGAAAGCACTTTATGCCAATGTAATGCTTCAGAAAGGTGTTGTGATCAACAACGACTGATCTTTCTTCTGAACTGCCTGATATATCATATATACACACATATTCAACCAGAAACTCCCGTTTCCATACTCTTTTCAGAGGAATGGAAACGGGAGTTTTGACTTTTTGTTTTTATCTTTTTCCTGATTTTGCAGCGTAACTTCCGCAGAGCGTTTTCCCTTCGGATGTTTTTACACCGGCACGGACCGCATAATAGTAGGTTGTCCCCTTCTTCGCCGTCTTATCCTCATAAGATACTGTAGTACTTCTGCCTGAGACAGTGCCTATTTTTTTCCAGGTGCTGTTTTTGGTCTTCCGGTAAACATCATAGAATGTTGCACGGCTCTGTGCCCTCCAGTAAAGTTTAAGTCCACTGGATGTTTTCTTCACAGCAGAAATTTTCTGGATATCCGGATAGGATAAAACAGCTCTGCTCTCCTTATAACTGCCAAAAACTTTCTTTCCGTCTACGTTACGGTATGCACGTACAGAATACGTATAAGACGTAATTCCCCGGATCTGGGAATCCTGATAGCTGGAAACATTACTTTTCACTTCAGCGATCCTCTCCCAGTCACTGTTCCCTGTTCTGCGATATACACGATAGCCGCTTGCTCCCGGAACTTTCCCCCAGGAAACTGTATTTTTCGGACCAGAAACCGCAGTCGCACTGGCTGCTGCTTTTGCAAGTTCTGTCTTTGCGGACACGGCAGTGGAAGCAGTTCCATAGAGCGTTGTTTTTCCTGTACATACATATGCTGCCCTGACACGGTAACTGTAGGTATTTCCTGTTTTTACAGTCGTATCACTCCAGCTTTGTATACTGGATTTCATACTCGTCAGTTTGCTTTCTTTTCCACCGTTTTCGCTTCGGTAGATCACATAATAGTTGCATCCCGTTACTGCTGACCAGGCCAGGTTGATCTTATTGTAGGCTTTGGAAGTGATCTTCAGCCCGGCAGGCTGTTTTAATTTCACGGTTACTTTACAGGATGCCCTGATTCCTTTCGCGTTATTTCCATAGCAGGAAATCGTCACTGTTCCGGGATGCTTCGCAGTTACCAGACCATTACTGCTGACTGTGGCAATATTCGTATCCGAACTCTCCCAGCTGATTCCGGACGTTGTCATCTCCGTTCTTGTTGCGGAAGCACTCAGAGATTTTTTCTCACCGGCATACATGGACAGAGATGTATTGGAAATCTGCATTTTTGCCGGGCTGTCCAGTGTTTTTGTATGGGCTTTGATCCGATAGGTAATTCCATAAATATCCCTCGTTTTGGTACTTAACACAAGATCCGCACCATCTTCCCATTCTTTCTGCGAATTCAGATAACGGAAACTCTGACCTGACAGAATCGAGGGTTCGAATTCGCACCAGCCATAAGAAACTTCTGCTTCCACATAATACTTAATAGTTGCATTTCCCGCATTCGTTACCACAATAGAGTAAGAACTTCCCTGGCTGATCAGTACCTCCGGGATCTGAAATGTCATAATTCCGGCCATCGGCTGTCTTAAAGTTACCGGTGTGGCATATGCCGGCGTTCCACTTGTGGGATCTTTTGCGTTTTTAAGGTTTGTATACACCTGCACTTTATAGGTATTGTTGGTCGTCAGAGCTGCAAGCGTCACTTCGCCAAGCTTCTCCGCCTTACCGTTTCCTGCAGAAGCACGGAAAACACTGGCAATCTTATCTCCGGCATACATCGCCAGGGCACTCAGCCCGCAGGTTCCGTCATAAAAATAATTATTGGTATACTTTGGCTGATTCGTTGCTGAAGCTGCCACCAGGTTGTTAATGGAACCATCCTGATAAGATAAGTAGAAATATCCATTTTTTCCCCAGTTTTCTCCCCAGCTGTTCTTGACGATCCATGCACCATCTGCAGTTACATTCGACGCTGTCTTAAAATTTTTTGCAGAATAATTGTCATCCCATCCCACTACTGTAACCAGATGGTTGATGCTTTTGGTACTGGACGGATAGGAGTATGCGGCTGTATCCGCATTGTAATATCGATTCTGTGCATTGTACATAAGGGTCACTGCATTATTCGCAAGCACCATTTTTTTCATTGCACTTACTGAATAATCGGAAAAATATGCATTCTTTAGATATGCCACCGCATCGTATTCCTTGGACGCATCCGGGATTACTCCGGTTTTCTTCGTATGTGTCTCATCTGTTGCCATCGGAACATCTTCTTCTGTTGTCATCCCTGACCAGGTGCTCAGAAAAAATGATGCGAGCATGTCATTTCCGGATTCATGATAATCCTGATTTCCATAGTCATCTGTTCCATAATGGTAATTAATATCACCGGCAGTATTTCCAAGAGGATCGTTATTCCGGTTTGCAAAAAAATACGCCAGATGTTCTTCAGAAAGATCATATGTTCCAAGGCCCTGTGAAAGGAGTGAAGTCTCCAGAAGTGATGCCATTCCAAATGCCCAGCACATTCCGTAGGGTTCCTGATTTTTCACAGAAGTTACGTATCCCAGATCCGCTGCATTATAGTAGGACGGATACGCCGCTGCCCGTGCCCCTGGAACATCCTCTGTATCATTTCCGATAGGCTCAGCTGTCGTGTAACTGGTAAGGGAATCAAACGGAGCCAGCTGTTCTTTTTCTTCCTCTTCTGTCAGCGGACGTCCTTTGATATATTCTATTTGGGAGTCTTCCCCATCACCGGTTCCATCTCCAAATGTGTTCTCTGTAGAATCAGAAAAAACATTCTCCTCACTATCCGGCGAAGTCCAGTCTGTTCTGTCATCCTGATCCAGCTCCTCCGAAATATTGTCGTCACTTCCCTGCGAGATCTCTTCCGTTTCTGTATCTGAGGTTCCTGCCACAGATACTCCATCCGTATCGTTCTGCGTAGTTCCACCATCTTCAGCCCCTGCTTCAGATGATTCCCCGGTTTGACCCTGATTTCGTATGCTCTGACTTCTCTCTGTCTCATCCGCATCCGCTGACACGACTGCCGTATCACCGAAATCCGCAGCCATAACCGGCACCTGACTACCCGCGACAGCCACACTCAGAAATAATGGAAGCAATTTTTTCCTGAACAGTTTTGATCTTTTCACATGATTCTCCTCTTTTGCTTTAACTGTATGATTATCCTCTTTTTTTCAAATGATAACCGAAAATCCCGATCACTGCAAGCGCTGTCGCTGTCCCGATCCAGATAAAAGGATTCCTGTACCATACTTTTGTTTCTTTGAAGGATTTCGCAACGGAACCATTGACCGGTTTCGCATCTGTCTCTTCCTGTTCTTCTGTGGAAACCGGAGATATCTGTACTGCCGGACCATATACTTCCCCAGTTCCGCCGGAAGATACTTCTTTCTCTGTTCCGGAGACATCTGTACTGTCATCTGATTCCCGTGGCGTTCCTGATACGGCAATACCGTCATTCGGTTCCTGCCGGGTTTCGGATGATCCCGTCTGGTCATTCAGACCCTGTTCAATTCCGGTTCCTGCTGAATCTGCACCGGTTCCTTTCGTTATTCCGGCTGCTGCCAGCTCTTCATCCTTCGATGGCCGGAGTTCATCAAGAGGCACATATCCATGTCTTCCCTGATACTCGGTATAACCCCAGTTCTCGCCGTCTTTCTCCGTTTCCCCTTCAATATGCAGAACTGTTCCGTCTTTAATTTCAGTTCCGTTAAATTTTCCACTTTTTTTATCTGTTGACGGATAAATATCCACTCCGTCCTCACCGGAATCCACGGTCATATAATAATCCGTGCTGCTCTGCGGAAGTTCCACTTTCTCTGATCTGTCCGCATAAACCGGCATACTTACCGTCACTGTCAGCAAAGCCGCCAGCAGCACACCTTTTATTCTTTTCATTCTGTCTCCTCCATCCGTACCCGCATCTTCGTTTCCCGTATACGCAAAATCCTCTTATATTTCTCTTCTGCTCCGAAATATAAGAGGATCTTATCATTAGTAGTGGTACTGCCAGCGTTTCCTGTCTGGTGTATATGTTTTATGCCAGTTCTCTCTCGCACATATCCAGTGCAGACGCGATTACCGCATCCATATCATAATACTTGTACTCGCCAAGACGTCCGCCAAAGATTACCTTGGATTCCTTCTGTGCAAGTTCTTTATACTGTGCGTAAAGCTGTCCGTTCTTCTCATCATTAACCGGATAATATGGCTCATCGCCCGGTTTCCACTCAGAACTGTACTCACGGCTGATCACAGTCTTCGGAAGATCGTTGCCTTCCTCATCCTTGCCGAACTCAAACCATTTATGCTCAATGATACGTGTCCACGGTGTCTCAACATCTGTGTAGTTCACAGCTGCATTACCCTGGAAATTCGGCTTATCAAGAGTCTCATTCTCAAAACGGACAGAACGATACTCCAGTGTTCCAAGCTTATAATCAAAGTATGCGTCAATGGCACCTGTGTAGATAACCTTCTCAGCCATAGCATCATACTCAGCCTTCTTCTCAAGGTAATCCTCATTCAGACGAACCTCAATGCCGTCCAGGAGGTTCGCTACCATCTTCGTATATCCGCCAACCGGGATTCCCTGATAAAGAGCATTGAAATAGTTGTTATCAAAAGTCAGACGGACCGGAAGTCTCTTGATGATAAAGGAAGGAAGCTCTGTGCATGGACGTCCCCACTGCTTCTCTGTATAACCCTTGATCAGCTTCTCATAGATATCTGTACCAACCAGGCTGATTGCCTGCTCCTCAAGGTTCTTCGGTTCTGTGATACCAGCTGCCTTACGCTGCTCCTCGATTTTCTCAGCAGCCTCCTCCGGAGTCACAACCCCCCACATCTTATTGAAGGTATACATATTAAACGGAAGGCTGTACAGCTCACCATGATAATTGGCAACCGGGCTGTTTGTAAAACGGTTGAACTCCGCAAACTGTGTAATATAATTCCAGACCTTCTTATTATTGGTATGGAAAATATGTGCACCATACTTATGAACATTGATTCCCTCAATCTTCTCTGTGTACACGTTTCCTGCAATATTCGGGCGTTTGTCGATCACGAGAACAGATTTGCCCGCCTTCTTCGCCTCATGAGCAAAGACAGCACCGTAAAGACCGGCGCCTACGATAAGATAATCGTACATTCGTTTTTCTCCTTGTTGTTTGATGTGATTATTTTAACACCTGTGCTGCGGGTATGGCAAGTGTTCTTTTTTGTGGGATATTTCTTCATAACAACTGTAGCAGGATATTACAATAGTATCTGTATCTACTCTCCGTGTTTCCACCCTTCTGTAAACACATCCATAAACATATTGATTTCTTTTAAGTAAGCTTCATACTCTTCTCTTTTCACAGAATTTTTATCCAGTCCCTGCAACAATACCTGCAATTTTCCCTGCATATTAGAGGCTCTATTTTTCTATAATTTTTACGTTATCCCTTAATAAATTGACTTATATTTACCTGCTACCATAAGTACCATTTTTTTCTTATTAAATAATTTCCAGGCAATATCCATTAAAGCCCTTTCCATACCTTCATAATTTTTCAATTCATATCCAAACTGAATACATATATCTTCAATCATTTCTTCAATATTTTTATAAGGTACAGAATTTTGAATTTCTTCCACCATTTGATTGAAGTCACCAGCATTTCCTGGATATTCTTCAGAAAACATACTATATGTAGGCAATGGTTTTAGCCTATAACAGATACTGTGTCGATCTGATCCCGAAATTTTCATTAATCTTTCGCAAGATATACACATACTATTTTCTAAGATTTTTTCATTTAAATAATTGATAATAAGGTATTCCATTCATTTGCCACCAATGTAAAGCTCTTGTTGATATTATTTTTTCAGGAACTTTAAATTGTATAAAAATCGCATACACCGAATTATTAATTTTAAAATCATATCCCAACTTTTTTTCTGCACGTTGTGTTGGAAACATAGGCACAAACCATTTTAAGCTTGAGAATTGTTGTCTATTTAACAATTCATGTACAAATGAAAACATAAATTGTGTTTCACTGAATTCACATTTCATGGTACTCTAAAACTCCTGTCATTTTTAATAAAGCCCAAACACATTTACAGCTTATTCTATGATTCATAAACTCCGCATCTGCTATAATATTAATATCAAACTGTACATTTCGTTTGAACCTTCATTTTATATGTAATTAACTCTATCTTTTATTATACTACTTCCACTCCAGAATTGCATTTTCCTTTTATCGACATAATTCGACATCTTAGTTTTAATATACCCCCACTGTCACTCTAGTCGATAACCCAACCTGTTTCATCAGTTCGATTCCACTCCTCGCACCTTGATCTATGATATGCTTATCGCAATGACCAGTTACAATTAATGATCAAGTAAAAAAAGCAGCCACATAGCACACACTATATGGCTGCCTCAAATTCCACACTTTTCTGAATGGAAAATTATATTTAACGTCAATAATTAAGCCATTTTCACTTTATATTTATGCCGAAGTGACCTTAATGACCAGTCATCATAATTAACTTTTCCATCATTCAGTAACCTGCCAAGGATTATTCCAGGATCACGATCTATTTCTTTTGCAAATTCACGAATTGATTGTTTATCAAATTTATTTGCAGCAATAAAGATTTGATACTCATCATAAGGAATTAACATATCTTCTGCATATTTATCAGCAACTTCCTCTTGCTTTCCAGACTCCGAATCAAAAGAAATTCCGTAATCCCCATTCATCACATGCCCTATCTCATGGAACAGGGTAAACCAAAAAGTATCTGAATTGAGCCTTCTGTCATTCACCATTAACATAATATTATTCCCAACTTTTTTTGTTGCACCATTGATTTTCGATCCAGAAATATTTGGAAGAACAACAAAAATAACACCCGCTTTGTGAAAGGCCTTTTTAATAAGCGGGTAAAATGTACTATGGTCTTTTGTTAACGTAAGTGCATACATCACAGCTTTTTCAAAAAGTGACTTATTGAATCTCGGTGCTTCTGTTTTCAAGGCAATGTTTGTTGCTATCTGCACCATAGTATTCGCTTTAATAATATTAGCCTCTGTTAATTCCCCCGCAGTACTTCTAAAACTTACCGCCATATCTCTTTTCTTAAACACAGTAAGCGTTGCCACATTCAGGAAATTTCTTACCTCTGCAATTTGCTCATCTATCTTTCTAGGTAAATCTGGAAGATTAAAATTCTCTTGAAAATATCTATAATTAAGACTCTTAAAAACTACTCTTTCCTCTTCAAGCTCTTCTTTAGACTTAAACTCTGCGATTAATGCATCATAAGCATTCTGCAGATTAAGCCAATAAGAAACACTTGTTCCAATCATTCTAGATAGTTTCATTGCAATATCAATCGAAAGACTCTGCTCACCACGAACCAGGAGACTCAGGTTTTTGGGAGTTGTGTCTAGCCGTTTGGCAAAATCCTCCTGAGTCAAACCGCTTTCTTCTACAATTTCCTTAATATAGTATCCTGGATGAAAAGCAATCTTGTCATTATACTCAATATAATTACTCATAATGTTTGCTCACCTCCGTTATCTCTACTATTCTAACATATGATGAAATCTGGTCTATATAGCATGGGGTAAACGGTTCTTTATTTGCGTCAAGTGGCTGAAGAACAATACGCCATTGTTCTTTTCTTGACTTAACATCAATTGCAAAAAATCCTTCTAAATTTCTTCCTTGCTTATTTCCCAGATTATGAAAATGAAACGTAGGCTGAACTATAATATCTTTTATCGTCTCAGCCTTTTCCAATGCATTTATCCTTGCAAGAAGACTTGTAGTTAGTATCGTATCTCCTCCGAACAGCTTTTTCGCAGCCTTTACACTTGTGCATTGGTTTTTAACCTTATCTGATGCATATACTAGTTCCAAGTCCTCCCTCCTAACTGTGTCAAATCAAATTACCCTCTAGGTAATTTGATTTTATCATGTATCTATTCTTGCGTCAATACTTAAGAGCCCCTACACCACGACAAACGCATGAATGGTTAGCAACTGCAAATTCTATTTTTTTCTACTTTTTAAGCTTCTAAAAGCT
>NZ_WQQB01000037.1:0-1774 GCF_018785565.1 Blautia sp. MCC283
AAAAGGCCCTCCTAATGATATTTATTGTATCATAGAAGAACCTTATAAACATTATTTTACAGAAAAAGTTTCATACTCTCCTTTTTTTCGTTGGATAAAAAGAGAAATGCTTGAATGGGATATCTTTATGTATCTTTAAACGCCCAAATTAGAAATATTACTCTTCTTCACTCTTCTTCAACTTCGAATAATAACTATCCGCAGTATAAAGCGCCGCCACCGGATTATGCCCCAATACACGGTCTTTCGTCACTGCTGTCGTAGTCAGTGCCTCGGAATATTTGTAAAACAGACTGTCATGCCCCACACAAAGTCCGACCACAACATTCAGGTCCGTCTTCGCCTTGTTCAGAAGCTTTGCCTGCAGGATCGGATTACACATATTCACACCGACACCTTCGCAGCATTCCGGGATGCCGACCGATGTCTTCTTCTGTGTTCCGGCTTTACAGCCGACACCATACACCTCAAAGCCATGTCTGCGCAGGATATCTGCCAGGATACGGCTTTCTTTCAACAATCCGACACAGGTTGCGATCCCGATCTTTTTCGCATTAATCTTCTTTGCAAAATCCATGATTTCTTCGACACGGGTATGTTTGCAGTAATTCTCATACTCTACTTCAGCTGCAGCGATTGTTACTTTGCGGTTCTCGTCTTCATTGTAGCATTCCATAGCTTCATTTAGAACTTCTTCATCCATGTGTGTTGTCAGACAGAAATCCGGATAGGTTTTATCCATTTTGTTGCAGTTTTTTACTGCGCAGTCGATACAGGACATGTCTTCTTTTTTCATTTTTTCATTCTCCTTTTGTATACCTTGGTATCTACAGAGGCCTGCCACTGGCAGATTCTCTAGATTAAGCTTTACTTTGTAAAATATCCTCTATTTACTTCATAATAACAAATACTTATACTACAGACAATGGTTTTCCGTTTTTATTTTCTTATTTTTTGTAGTTCTTTTCTATGAGAAACGTTCCCAGATTCAGGGTTGATTTGTCATGAATTGTCGATTCTGATTTTTGAAAAATTATTGAAAATTATCTTTTTAAACTTGAAGATATATAACAGTCTCTCTGATAGACCATCATCTTTGGATTTATACTATCATGTATAGGTTATTTCGTCAATCAAAACATTTATCCACTTCCCTCATTTCAATCCCAGCTCTTTCAATACCTCAGCCAAATACCAGCTACATGGAAGCCAATAAACCATGCAACAGCGGTTCTTTTATTCGCCAGTATATGCCAATTTCTATCTCATAGCCGCCGTTCTCATAGTAGGCGTGGGAAAAATAGTATCTTATTGTTATTTCTGAAATATAAAATTTGAATCATAAAACTTCTTTCCCTCTCAAATCCATTTTTACCAAACCAACTACTAACAATCCAATAAAAATTGCCGTGTCCACAAATAACAGTACAACAACACTTTTTACCACTCCGAAAGTAAAAAGTATGGAGAAGATTTCCACTGACAACACAATAAAACACATATAATTTGTCAAATACTCTGTTATAATTTCTCCATAATAATTGTTCATCTGCAATTTCGCATGGGAATTTGCTCATAAATATTGTGGTAAAGTCTGGTATGTCTGTGGAATGGTTATGTTGCCGATAACAGTAATATTCATGCTTTTAGTGATTGGAAAAAAAGAAGATTGTGTTGGGAGTATAGGAGGAATCATCTGTGGTGTTCAACTTATTCCTTTAATTGGGTCTATTCTCCCAACAGAAATAGCATTAAAAAAGAATTTTGATAAGAA
>NZ_WQQB01000037.1:1784-19039 GCF_018785565.1 Blautia sp. MCC283
CAGTTTGCATATTTCTTAAAAAGATGTATGATATAAAAAAGCTCAGGAGGTTCAAATGAAATCACATAAATACTGGTCCATCGGTGCGCTGGTTTCCATGATCGGAACTTGCTACACCGGCTATAAGGATATGAAATCAGCACATAAATATTTTGCATTCAGTTCACTGATCTGCATGGCTATGGCCATTTACTCAGGTCATAAAATGATTTCTGGCAAATCAAGAAAAAAGAAAGAAGCTGCAGCTGAAGAATCTGCGGAATAATAAGGGGAATAGGGGAGTATTCCATTATATATAAGCCTGGTGGAAAGGGGAGATTCCATCAGGCTCTTTCAGATCTACTCTTCCGTTTCTGAAAAAGATGGCTTATATCGTTTATTTGCAGATTGTGGCACTACGATTTCAAAAAAATAATATCCCAGATACCGGAGCGCTGCTTTTTTCTTCCGGTAAAAACTTGCCCGGCTCATCCCCAGTTCAAGCATAATTTCCATGTCCGCCATTTTTCTGTGCCTGCAGAAGCAGCTATAAAGCACATCATAATATTCGGTTCCAAAATTCGGTGTAAAATATTTTACCAGTGTCATTGCCCGGTTGACCATATCACAAAGTCCATAGATTAGAATGATATTGTTCACTTCCTTTTTCAGTTTTCCCAAATTCATCCGGTAATCATAGGCATCCATATATTGAAGGGCATTCATAAACAAGAAACTCTTGAAGAAGGAGAAATCGGTGTCTTCTTCCTTGATGGTGATGCTTATGTAAAGAAATATCATCAATCCGATTCCGGTATTCAGCTTATTTCTCTAAATAAAAAATATGCCCCTATCCAAGTCACTTCCGGATCCACCTTAAAAACTTTTGGAAAAGTAGTTGGCTAATTTTAAAAGGCTGATGGTTCAGAACGAGGACCTGGATTATTTCGGACTCTGCAGTTCATTGAATGCGACTCCGGAACTAATGAGCTTTAAATTATACAGCCTGACAAAACGAGGCCAGGCTTATCATATGCCGATGGAGATTCAGAGCAATTTCCTGGCGAAATAAAGTAAATAAAGATCCTGTTCTATATATCATAGTATGAACAGGATCTTTTTATAATGATTTATTTTCTATCTAAAATTTTATTAAACCGACTAAAGACTCCATAGTTTGTGTGTTTGACTTACTGTTTATATCTATCTTCTCCTAAATATTTTTCTAGTCATTGCAATATAAAATTGCTTATACAGTCTCTTCCTTAAGAGTCCTGGTATTCTGGATAATATACAGAGCGACCGATATGACCATCATTATAGCGCACAAACCAATCAACAGATCTGATACCATCGGTGTAATGTGGAACCATATAATATGCACCGCTGCAGTTCCATATAATAAAAAGGTTACTATCTTTCCATGCCAGTCTGCACCATGTACTTTTCCTGTCTTTCGTATCACAAGACATCCACTGACTACCATATACAGCTCCTTACCTGCCATTATTACGATTAAAAGAAGCACATGCGGAAAACGAGTAAACAGACAGATTAACATCGCTGCCTGTGTCAGCTTATCAGCCACCGGATCAAGTATTTTTCCTAAATTACTAATCCTATGGAATCTTCTTGCGATATATCCATCAGCAAGATCCGTAAGACCAGACAGCAATAAGATTTCACCAGCTAACAGAGGATTTTTCTTTACACAATAACTCCATATAATTACCGGAATCAGACAAAGCCGAAAAAAAGAAAGAAGATTAGGAACCGTAATAATTCTATTCAAATTTTCTTCCTGATTCACTTCACTCTGCATGTACGGTCATCTCACTTTCCTTTTTTTTAGACATAAACCAATAAAATATAACACAAAATGCTAAAGCAAACACAACACCAAAAACATTTTGAATCACTCTAAGACTAACCGCTCCTTGTAGTCCATAAGTCTCTGCAGCAATGGCTAAAGCACCAAATGTGTTAAATACTGCCTGCCAGCCATATTGTGCTGAAAATCCTACACCGATTCCACCAAGAATTCCTATATATGCATAGATTGACGAAGGAAGCAGAAAATATAATACTGTAAAACATATAACACCTGCAATATTTCCGACAATCCTTTTACGGACTCTGTAGTGCATATCTTCCATAAACGGCAAAATCGCGGACATGGCCGCAATACCAGCCCACATTGCACGTGGCATATTACAAAGTTCTGCAATGCAAAGGACAATCGGTACGCATAAAATCTGACATATCTGCCATTTTGTTCTGGAAGAAGTGATATCAAATTCTTGTATCAGATCTTTCAGATTTCTTTTATAAGTTCTGTTTTTATGATTTCGATAAAATACGAAGCAGGTAAGTGCTGCACCTAAAGCCATCCCGACTAATCGCATCTGATAGCTTTTTCCCGTAACATCATAACCATATAGCAGCAGATACCCAAGAACCAATGTAGATTGATTAAACATGAATGGATTATGGCATCCGAACAGAATCAACACAGCCAGTGCCGCAATATTTAACAGCATTCCCAATACCGGTGAAAACTGATTTGCTAAATGCGGACATACAGTCATAATTACAAAGAACAAAGCCAAAAGCATCGTAGATTGTCCGGTGTGGATCCCCAGATCCGCATTTCTAAACACCATGAGACATAATAAGACTACTACACCTACAATGCTGTTCTCATTTCCAAATAGGATGCTGAAAATACTAACAAAGAAAAAACAAAATGCCATTGTAACAGCTATCTTCACCAGATATACCCACATATGATATAATTTTTCTTTTAGTGTTTCACTCTTTTTCAACAGGTTTTTAGAACCTGCCTGATTTAACTGCAACTCCTGATAAAATGTCATATAAATCCTCCCATCTTCTAATTTATCTTAAAACTATATAATCTCATCTTTCTGCTTTGGCAGCTCTATAACAAATCTGCATCCACCATATTCACGGTTTTCTGCTTTGATTGTTCCTCCGGCACTATCTACAATCCGTTTTACAAGTGCAAGACCTAGGCCATTTCCTTCTGCTTTATGAGATCCATCTACCTGATAGAACTTGTCAAATATTCTGGATTTTACATCATCCTCTATTCCGGGTCCTTCATCTTCCAGAATGAACTTAACAGAATCCTGTTCTTGTTTCAGAAACATCGTAATTGTCCCCTTTGAAGGGCTGAACTTAATCGCATTATCCAAAAGATTTATCCAGATATGCATAAAAAGTCCTTCATTCCCAGTATATTTAACTTCCTCCAATTCTACCTGAAAACCAATTTCTTTTTCTGTCCATTTTGTTTCCAATGAAAGAAATGCCTGGCGGATCTGTTCATCCAGACGATATTCTGTTTTTTTCATTGGTATATTCTGATTCTCTAACTTGGATAACAGCAAAATATTACCAACCAATCCGGAAAGTCTTTGGGTGTTAAATAAGATTTTTTCTACATATTCCTCTTGATCCGGAGACAGTTCTTCTCCCTGAAGCAGCATTGTATATCCTTCAATGGCATTAATCGGGGTCTTAAACTCATGAGAAACATTAGATACAAAATCCATCTGCAGCACCTCTGTTGCACGAAGTTCTTTTGTCATAACGTTAAAACTTTGATAAGATTCTCCAACTTCTGCTATACGGCTGTTCGTTTCCAAATGCTGTTCAAAATCTCCCTGAGAAACTTCCTTCATTGCTTTACTAAGTCTGGTAATTGGTTCCAGTAACTTTGCATTGATAAAGGAAGTGATCAGCCCTGCAATCAATGTATTGAAAATCAAAAGCCAGCCAAGCACAGGTATGCTGCCCGGCAGATTAAAAAAATGATTCAAAAAAGCAAATAATAAAGCAGATATGACTGTTGAAAATACAAGTGCCAGCCAGATTGCACCAGTCAGACAGGATCGGATCCGCAATCCTTTTTCTTTCTTTTGTTCCATTATTTTTTCACCACCTTGTATCCAATTCCACGCATTGTTACGATTTCAAAATCAGGGTTATCTTTAAAACGCTCTCTGATTCTTCCTATATGTACCTCTATCGTATGTGGGTCTGCCTCCGTCTCGTATCCCCATACTTCATCCATCAACTGTTGTTTTGTAAATGTTCTGCCTGGCGAAGCTGCAAGCTTATATAAAAGCAGGAATTCTTTTTTAGGCAAAACAAGACTTTCCTTATCAGTTGTAACCGTCATTGCATCATAATCAAACTCTGTTGAACCGATCACAATTTTGTGTTCATTCAGTATCTGTGCACGGCGAAGCAATGCTCCGACTCTTAAAACCATTTCATTCACATTTACCGGTTTTACCATATAATCGTCACTTCCCGAAAGAAATCCCTGGCGCATATCATCAAAGGAACCTTTCGCAGTGATCATAAGCACTGGTATCTGATATCCTGCTGAACGGAGTTCTGACACCAGTTCATAGCCATCCATAACCGGCATCATAATATCAGAAATGATCAGATCAATATATTCCTTATCCAATACTTCTAATGCCTGTGCTCCATCCGATGCACTTTTGACTTGATATCCATTCTTCTCAAGCACTTTTTGGAAGAGCTGGCTTAATTCTTTATCATCTTCTACAATCAATATTTGAAACACGTTTTCCTTCCTCCTTATTAAAACAGATACCTTGCCCATCCAAGCAGATGCTGTACCAAAAATATTTTTCTCTGACGTTTCTTTGTTAATTCGATTGGCTCTACATGATATGGATCATTATAAGTTCCGCCTTCTAATATCTGGCGGGACACTTTTTCATATTCCATCATGCCCTCTTCCAACTGTTTATTAATATCTTTACTGCGAATTACAAGCATCAGTTCCGTATCCAGATATGCACTTCTCATGTCCATATTAAAGGAACCGATTACAGACAGATCATCGTCAATCAGAATACTTTTTCCGTGGTATGAATAACCGCCTTCATATTCCCAGATATTAATTCCTGTACTTAAAATTCTATTTCTGTTTTTCGCATAATCGGCAGCCCCAAATGGATTCCCATTATTCGCAACTGAATTTGTCATGATAGAAAAATCTGAAACGTTCTCTGCAATCTCCTTCCATGTATTATACATCATATCATTACAGATAATATATGGCGTGTGGATCTTCACACGATTTTTTGCATTTTTCATCAATTCTCCCAACTGATACCACACTACTGGTTCTTTGGAACCTGTGTGAATAGGATTTGACACTAATGTAATTTTTTCTGTCTCAAAAGTTTCGTCCGTATAATTGGTCTCGCAGATTCTTTCCTTATTCTCTTCAAAATATTTCTGATAGCTGTTCTGCAGCTCTAAAACTGCGTTCTTTACAGATTTTCTATTTGCCAGTTTTTTATTGTTATGAAAATAACCACTGTCTTCCTGATTCCATATGGTTTCAAAATACTCTGACAACTGGTTAACTGAATTTTCTTTCTCAGGTTCATCGCAAACCACTAACACGTCTCTGTCATAGTTCTTATGTCCCGGAAAATCACCCAGAAAATAATTGTATGTATTTCTTCCCCCAAGAATATATCTCTTTCCATCTGCAATCAAATATTTATCATGCATTCTACCCATCATTTTCCACGGTTTCAACGGATTGGCCTTATTATACAGTTTAATTTCAACATTCTCATGGGAAGATAATCCATAGAAATACGGATTTCCTTCCATATCAATCCAGCTCTCCATTCCATCTACTAACAGACGAATATGTACACCTCTGTCTGCCGCATCATACAGTGCTCCTAAAATCAATTTTCCACTTTCATCGGATTGAAATGCAAAAGTAGAAAGAATAATTTCCTTTTTTGCATTCTTGATCAAACGCACTCTTTGTAAAAGCGCTTCTGGATTCTTTTCTATGATTACTGCCCGTTCTGTATTTTCACTGCATTCGTTCCATGACCCATTTTTTGTTTCTTTTTTGGTTGTATTGGACACTTCCGGCTGCTTTTTATATGCAACGCAGATTCCGAGCAATTCATAAAAAGCCACACATAAAAAAATTGCCAGTATAACAAGAAGGATTTTACATATTTTATGCTTTTTCATTGTACATCACCTGATTCCTTTTTATTTCATACTTATACAATACAAAGTCAATCTCAATTTAACCTCAACAAGGTTTGTTTTTTTCATCCATGCAAAATCTTCTTTGTACAACAGACTGTTAGATATAGCAAAAACGGCCTTTCAAAAACAGTTAACTTCTAAATCAACTGTTTTTTGAAAGGTCGTTTCATCAGATTCTTATAGCAATCCAGCAAATAATCTCATAAATAATTGTCCCAGTCGCAAATATGCACTTCGTCCGGTTTGATATTGGTCTGTCACATCACGACATTCTCCCATCGTTCTTATCAGATCATTTTTTATTTCCACAACTGCCTGACAATCTGCCATAAAACAGCCGTTTTCAAAATGGTGATATAAACTTCGATAATCCAGATTAATTGTTCCACAAGTTGCCATACAGTCATCTGCCACACTCATTTTTGCATGACAGAAACCAGGAGTCCACTCATAAACACGAACACCATGTTTAACTAATCCATGATAAAAAGAACGAGTTATATTATAAATGAATTTTTTATCAGGGATACCAGGTGTGATAATTCTTACGTCTACCCCGCGCTTAGCAGCCAGACATAACGCATGCGTCATTTCATCTGTTATGATTAGATATGGAGTCATAAACCAACAATATTTTTCAGCTTTATTTATCATACTGATATAAACTTCTTCTCCTACTTGCTCATTATCCATAGGGCTGTCTGCATAAGGTTGAATAAACCCAGTTTGCTGTGCCGCATAATCATAGTGGAAAAGGTATTTACTAAGATCAGAATCATTAGCATCCTTATCACTTACTGCATTCCACATTTCCAAAAATGTCACCGTAAGCGACTGAACAGCATCTCCTTCTAAACGAATACCTGTATCTTTCCACTGTCCATACGGGTGTGTGTAATTAAAATATTCGTTTGCTAGATTATATCCACCTGTAAATCCGACTTTTCCATCAATAACTGTTATTTTTCTATGATCACGATTGTTCAAAAACAGATTTAAACCTGGCATAAACGGATTGAATACACGGCAATGAATTCCTATTGCCTCCATCTTTTTCACAAAATCTGTGTTAATAAAGCCTATAGAACCCATATCATCGTAGAATACTCTAACTTCCACACCTGCTTTTACTCGCTCTTCCAGAACATCTTGAATCTTATGCCATGCTTCAGCGTCTTCTATCGCATGATATTCCATAAAGATAAACTTCTGTGCTTTCTCCAAATCCTTAAGCTGTGCCTCTAATCCTTTCACTGCTTCATCAAAATACACAATATCCGTATTCTGATAGATTGGATACTGCGAATTTCTTTGTATGTAACTTGCTATATTTCCTGCTTTCGGAATTGTTTCTTTTATTTTGCTCAAACACTCCTGACTGTCCGGAAGCATTGGTAACAATTTGCTATCAATTTCTGCATATCGCTCACGCATTTTATGTGTGCCACCATTCAAACCAATCAACAAATACAGGCCTACACCCATAATTGGGAAAATTAGAATTAAGATGACCCAAGGCATTTTCATAGAGGATGTCTTATTTGATGCGTACAATCCCAAAACCAAGATCCCACTCAAAATCCTTGTAAATAAATTTATGATTTCTGCATATTCATTCAAGCGTGTTACGATAGTAATAATAAAAATCACTTCCAGAAGAATGCAGATTATGGAAAAACACAGCCGTTTTACCCCATTTTTTGTTTTTGCTTTGCCCTCTAAAGTATCTTGTTTCATATATATTCCACCTTCCTACTTGCTCAGTTTTCTCCCTAAATTTCATGGAACATACCAATTTTGTCTTTTATTCTCTGCATTTCATTATCTGCTTCAATGATAGCTCTTGCAGAATGAAGTAATTCTTCACTTATCTCATCATAGCCAGGCATTTCTTCAATTCCTTTTTTATAGCGAAGTTGATGTTCCAATGTTGCCCAGAAATCCATACCATTGGTTCGAATCTGTAATTCTACACGCATAGGTGTTTTACCCTTAGCAAAAAATACTGGTATTTCGACAATCATATGATAGCTTCGATAACCATTCGATTTTGGATTTTTTATATAATCTTTTATTTCAATAACTTTAATATCATCCTGTTGGGTAATCAAATCTGATATCATATAAATATCGTCAATAAACGCACAAACTATTCGAACGCCTGCTACATCATTGAGATATGTCTGTATATTTTCTGTTGTAAATTCATATCCCATCTTCTGCAGTTTATCGTAAATACTATTGGGCTTCTTAATTCTTGTTTTTATAAAAGAAATAGGATTTCGATTGTTCTCAACTGAAAATTCATCATCCAAAACCTCAAGTTTAGTTTGTATCTCCCGAATAGCACAACGATACATCATCATTAAATTATAAAATTTTGTAGCATTATTTAAAAACTGTAGTGATTCCGGACTGTTCATCCTGAGTTTTTTTACTTCATCTTTTGTCATGGAACTTTCCTTTCTACCTCATCCCTGATTTCAAAACATTATTTATTTTGATAGTTGATTCGTTCTCCTTGAATTACTGGATAACAAATCATTTTATCACTATCCAGATTTTCTACATGCATATCTACTGCACTGATCTGATGGTTTTCATAAGTATTGTAATAATAAATACCTTTTGTAACATTACAACACGACGTATACAATGTGATTTCATATTTTCCATCCGCTACTTCGCAACATCCTCGTTGCTGATCCACAGATCCGAGAATGTGGAAGAATTGGCTAACGCTTTCTTCCTCTGATTCACCTGAAATTGCATTTACCTTTGTAAAAGCTACACGTACAAAGCGTGAGGAAGATGAGAGATCTCCCGGAAGACCTAATCCTCCCATACCTCTACTATATGCATCAAGAGCCAAATTTTCGCAGAAAGTATTTCTGGGCTGTTTAGGAGATAAATACATATAATTATTTAGTTGAAACATCTGCTGTGGAAATGGCGGATTATTCGTAAGCACTCCTACTGGATTGTCATAAATATGCAAACCATCCGACATAGATTCTACCGTAATTGACTCATTCTCATCAGAAATGATCCAGTGTAATTGTGCTAATGGTAATTGCTCGCTGAAAGGAGTATTAACAATATTAATTCGTTCAAGAAGCTCGCGAACTTCAACTAAAGAAGAACACTGACTTAAAATCCACGGAATAAATTCAAACTGTGCAATATTTTCCACATCTGGCTTAATCGCAGCATAAACAGCATTTCCGACAAAATTCAGTCCTGCCATTGCCACTCCTTTTTCATTCATAGCATCATAATACAAAGGATAATCCTCTGCAACATGAGCCATTCCAATAATTGCATAATGATTTTTCATATCGCCAACATGGCGAAAATTAAACGCATAATTACGTGGTGTAATTACTATCTGATCACCATAAGAGAATTCATAATCGAGGGTTCGTCCAAAGTAAAAATCTTTTGTTTTATAAGTTGCTGCTGTACACATGATCGTTTATCCTCCTAAATAGATTGAAATATGTCAATGAGTTTTTTTCTTGAACAATATTATAGCACAATTCTTTTATTTTGTTCCAACTTCATACATGATCATAACATGTAAACTTTAAACTATTTTCCTAGATTATTTCTCCATCAGTTTTTCAAACCAGGTATCCATAGCTAGGATGAATTGACCTACGTCTGGCAATTCTTGCAGCATTTCGTTTAGGGTTTTGTGCTTCACATATTTCTGCACATACACCCAACAGGCAACGCTACTGGCTTCTGATACAATGTCAGCTATGGTTTTGCGCATAAGCTCTTCAAATTCAGCAATTTCTTCTTTCGGAACAACATCATATGTGGTGACAGTATGGAGCCTCTCTATCTGGATGGACAGATCATCTGGATTCATAAACAAGAAACTCTTGAAGAAGGAGAAATCGGTGTCTTCTTCCTTGATGGTGATGCTTATGTAAAGAAATATCATCAATCCGATTCCGGTATTCAGCTTATTTCTCTAAATAAAAAATATGCCCCTATCCAAGTCACTTCCGGATCCACCTTAAAAACTTTTGGAAAAGTAGTTGGCTAATTTTAAAAGGCTGATGCATTAACAGTTTCACTTCTGCTATGCACCAGCCTTCTATTTTATATTTCTTCATATCCCAAAATTTCTTCCACAGGTTTTTCAAAAAATTCTGTGAAATCATGATGGAGCTGATATGTAGGATTTATAAATTTGTTCCTCTCCAGTCTCCTTATATTATCCTTGCAATTTTCCACCATCTCGGCAAGTTCTGCTTGTGTAAATCCAGCTTCCATGAGAAGTTTCTTTAATCTTGTCCTTAGTTCTTTCATTGGCAAAAATTTCCATCTATTTCTGCGCCATATATCCATTTCATAAACATCCTGCAATGCTTCATCTTTGGAAATAAACTGTTTGTCTAAATTTGATGTATCTCCCGGAAGTGTATAATGAACATTCCAATGATCATTTTCTGCCTGCACTGTATATAATCCCTCTTTTCCAAGAAGCAACAAATAATCTGCCTGCTCTTCCAAAAATACTACACCATTAATCATTTTTCTATTATATTGCATTTTTCTACTTTCCAAACCCTTTCTGCTGAATTTACTCTTTATAATAAACGTATCAAAATGAAAAAAATCACAGCAAATTTCAAATTATTTTATTTTTGTACAATATCACTATAACATGGAATGAAAGGAAAAGGACAGCACAAAAAAGGCGAAACTGCACTGCCTTTCCTGGCCAGATACAGTTCCACCTCTTTGCATTCTTTTTTTGTTATTTAATGTATTCTTTTATTAACATCTGATCTTTTAGACAATGCTTAAATACTTTGTTATAAAGGATTCAGATACCGTCATATTTTTCTCACTAACGATGCGATTTTCCTGATGCTCCGACACTTATCTGTCATTTTGTTTCTGCTCCAGTTCCTTTTCCAAACATGTATCGTCTTTAATGTATTTAGCGATTGTATCAGTTACTTCTTCCATGTTAATCGGCTTGGAAATATGATCATTCATGCCTGAATCCAGGGATTCCTGAATATCATCTATAAAAGCATTTGCAGACAAAGCTATAATTGGAATCGTAACTGCATCGGATCGCTCTATACCTAGGGCTCGAATGGCTTTCGTTGCTTGGTGTCCATCCATGTTTGGCATCATGATATCCATCAAAATAAGATCGTATGTGTCTCGTGGATGATTTTTAAACAAATTCACGACTTCTTTTCCATCTGATGCGCGTGTTACGGTCATACCGGCACCTTCCAGCATTATCGTAGCAAGTTCAGCATTTAGATCATTATCCTCTGCCATAAGAACATGAACACCTGTCAAATCTCTATGTAGAGGTTGTTTTTGTTCTGATTGAATAACCTGTTCTTGCAACTCCAGTGGGATCTCCACTGTGAATGTAGAACCTACACCTTTTTTGCTCTCAACAGCAATCGAACCGCCCATCATATCCACATATTTTTGTGTGATGGCCATGCCAAGACCGGTTCCCTTATATTTGGTTCTGGCATTAGCATTATCTTCTTGTGAAAACGGCTTGAATAATTCTTTCTGGAACTCTTCGCTCATGCCAATACCATTATCTTGAACAACATAACGAATTATGATATGTTTCTCATCCGTTCCGGGGTAAGTGCTGATATCCAAAGTAATCTTTCCACCGTCCTTTGTGAATTTCACAGCATTGCCAAGAAGATTCACCAGAACTTCTCGAATACGCGTAACATCCGCAAGGACATATGGGTTCTTTGGTCTTTCTCGATGTACTTCAAACTTAAGATCTCGGTTATAAAGAAGTCCATTCATAATCGCCTGGACATTATCTGTCAATTGAGTAATGTCCACTGGCTCGGGCGAAATAGTAACTTTTCCACTTTCAATGCGACTAAAATCCAGTACGTCATTCAACAAAGAGAGAAGATGATTCGAACTTTTTTGAACTTTCTCCAAGCTATCATGAATATCTGAAACCGTGTTCTGGTGAAGCGCAATGTTTGTAAATCCAATAATGGCATTCATCGGCGTTCTGATGTCATGGCTAATACTAAGCAAAAACGCAGATTTTGCTTTGTTGGCAGACTCTGCTTCCTCAGCGGCGTTCATTAATAATTGTTTTTGTTTTTGCTCTTCTGCCTTGCTTTTCTGGTAAACATAATAGGTATATAGACAAATTAAAAGCAATACAGCTCCTGCGACTATACCGCAGATGATGGAAATATGATTCGTCTTTTCAACCATTCCATAAGCTGATTGCATATCCATTTCAATGCAAAATGCGCCAATGATTTCTCCTGTCCCATCATGATTTGCGCTTACAGGATAGCAAGCCGTAAAAATCGGCCCCCATGTTGTATCAATGATATCCTGAGAGTACACATTCTCCCCAGAAATAGCCCTATCAATATACGGAACCATTTCTTCCTCAATATAATCTCCAGGGTGCCTTACATCATCCGCATCCGGATCCAAACCGTCTACCACGTAAACGAGTTTTCCTTCTTCATTTTTTTTAGCGGTGTAAATATATCGAGTAGAATTCAGTGTTCTGATTTCATTGAAATATGAAGAAATATCCTTATATATTTGCTTCTTTTCATCAGATTGATCTTTGATTTGATCAAAATCTTCTTTGCTGATTCTTCCATCCACAAGTTTGTGTACTGCATCTGCACTCGCTGTATCACGCGCAATTTCTGTATCAAGGGCGGTCTTAGTGTAAGAACTTTGCAGGATAAATGTGTACAGTGCTATTACAAAAATTATCAAAAGCCCCATAAGCACAAGGATACTACCTGTATTCTTCAGTCTAAGGAATTTCTTTTTCTTCAAATTAACTCCTTCTTTTGTTTTCTTCATGTCGTTCACTCATATCCTCTCTTCATTCTCTTCCAAATATTCCGAACATTTTATTATATCACAGCAACATATTGTTCCGCTATCATTTTTTCAAGACATGTGTCTATGACAAATACATTACTAAAAAATGGTACAATGCCAATAGCTGTCATCTCTCTTCTCTATTTTTTAGCTGCTTCAGCAATAATCCGCACATCCAAAATAAACATTTCTTTGATTTTTTGTATTTAATACCTGAGAGCTAAGAATAGCAGGGACAGGCAGTGTATATACACTGCCGGGCATTCGCCTCAAAAGCGGGACCCTCACCACTTTTGGAATCTTCGCTTCGCTCGATTTTATAAAAACATAAAGGAGATTTTTATATGGCAAACAGAAAAAGTTTTCTTGCTTCACCAAGACAACATTCCACATCTTCAAGATATTTTTCTGGAAATTCAAAAAGAAGCTCAAATCCGATCAGTGTAGCCTGCAGCTGTTTATATTTTCCTGCTGTCCAGAGGTTATCCAGAAATTTAATCAGTTTCTTTGAATCTTCTTTCGGATTATTGAAAACTGCTCGCAAAAATACTGCCAGCTCTTCTGCTGCTTCACAGGCATCATCATAGATGGCGTCTTCATCAATCTGTCCATCCTCATCAATATAGCCCCTCTGCTGCATATCAACGATCTTTCGCTTCTTAGGGCTGAGACTGTAATACGCCTCATCTTTATAACTGTCAAAATATTCTTTGGTTCTTTCTGACATCAATGGCTCTGCTGTAACATGACCTCCCAGATTAAGATCTTCCAGTATTTCTTCTATAGCCGTTTGGAAATTATTCCTGTCTTCTTTATTCATTTTCGCCATGTATTTAGGTGAAATTCCTGTAAAACATCTTGCATAGCCACACCCTGATGCTCTGCAAAAATTCTCTCCATTGCTTTCTTTCATTTTCTTCATTATGTCTTCCTCCATCTGTTTTTCATTGTCAGTGATATCCTTCACATAGAACTGGCAGAGCTTCCCTGGATAAGGTACTGCCACTTCTACCATTTGATCATGTTCTTCCAGTTCTGCAAGTGCCTGGTCAATCCGATATCTGGATATATTCAGATATTTCTTTATTTCCTGTTTTGGATAAATCACATAAGTGTCTCCATACTCATCTACCCACTCATTTCTGATGGCCATTTCCTTTCTGTTCAACAGCAGTGCATAGATAAGTTTTGCATCCATAGATAAATCCTTGTACTGCTTATCATAGAAAAGCACTTTCGGAACATTCAAACACTCTACCGGCATAAATTCTGAATTATTATTCACGATTTTCCTCCTCTTTCATAAGTTTTTTTAAGTTGATCAGATCATCCATTTCACTCAACCGCCCGATCAGCATTTTCAGATACGCAACAAAATAAGTGCTGTACATTCGCTGTGCTTCTTCCTGCAAAGATGCTGCATAGAATGTTTCCAGTTTCTCATGCGGTCTGCTGTTTCTGTAAAGCTGCTGAACATACAGGTGAATGTGCATATAATGCTGCTTCATGGATAATTCCTTCAGATATAAGGAAATTGTCTGAAGTTCTGACATATCCAGATTTTTCTCCAGCATTGCAGCCAGGAAAAAAACAGCCTCTTTCATGGCTGCCTTTTGGATTTCATATTCATCTGCTTTTTCATTTTCTGTCAGGATTCCTTTTTCCTGCATCAGTTCTTTATCTACCTGATTCATTTTGCCCTCCTTATCGAAACGGTAATTCTTCTCCATATCCATCCGGGATATGCTGAAACCCATCTGCATCTGCTTCTGGAAGAAGTAACTGCGGACAGCGGGTACTGTAGTGAAAAAAATCTGCTTTATTTAAAACGGAATGAAATATCCAGTTATATAAAACTGCAGGATCATGAAAAGCGAAAAACACGCGCTTATTCAGAAGATATCAGTAAATATTACAACATGAGGACAGGGATCTTTGAAGATGAACAGTTCTATATCTGCCATGACGGACGTGAACTGCGGCATCTCAGGACAGAGAGCAAAGAGCAGGATGGATATACACAGACCTTTGAGGTATATGGTTGTGCAGACTGCAGCGGATGTGAACATAAAGCGCGCTGTCTGTATAAGTATGATGCGGAGAAAGATGCCGAAAAGAACAAAGTCATGAAGATCAATGAACAATGGGAGGAACTGAAAGAAAGATCGCATGCCAATATCCAGAGTGAACGCGGGATCCTGAAACGCCAGACACGTTCCATTCAGACGGAAGAACATTTTGGAGATATAAAGGAAAATGAGAACTTCCGGCGTTTTAATTACCGTTCGGCAGATAAGGTATATAAAGAATTCATGCTGTATGCTATTGGAAGAAATATAAATAAATATCATCGTTTTTTATACGAAAAACTGAGAAAATTTGAAGGAAAAACTGCCTAGAAAAAAATGCGGCTGAAAAAATCCAAACAAGGATTTTTTGCGGCCAAAAACAGAAAGTATTTATCAAAATAAAAATATCCTGAACAAGTTGCAGAGCCAGAAAGCTCTGTAACTGTCAGGATATTTTTGTTTGGTGCTGTCAGCTCTAAAAAACGTTATTTACCGACAGCTCCCTGTTTTGTTTTAATGATATTTATGCATCCGTACATAATAGCTGATGCATAAGATCACAGTGGCTCCGCTCCATGCTGCAATCTCTGCAAAGAAAATACCGTCCTGTCCGATAAAATGGGGAAGGATCAGTGCAGCACTGATACGCATGACAAATTCAGCCATACCACTTACCATAGGCATTAAGGTATCTCCCAGCCCCTGAAGTGCAGATCTGTACACGTACAGAAAGTACAAAACCCAGAGCATGGCAGCCATAATAGAAAGGTATTTAAAAGCAATTGCCAGTACCTGCTGTGTCTGCTGCGGTTCACCTGAGATGAAAAGTGAGAGAATATTTTTTCCAAATAAAAACATGGCAGCAGAAATGATCAGTGAGGTAAGCAGGGAAAGCAGCATACTGCTGCGGACGCCTTTTCTGATCCTGTCAATCTTTTCGGCTCCCAGATTCTGACCCACATAGGTAACGATGGCATATCCATAGGAAATAGCAGCCATTTCCAGCAGACCATAAAGCTTGTTTGTAGCTGTAAATCCTGCCACAAAAAGGAAACCGTAGCCATTGATCACATACTGGACTACCAGACCGCCCACACCGATGATGATATTCTGGAATACAACAGGAATACCAAGTTTCATCAGGCGGGCATTCATGCCGGAGGCAGGCATAAAATCTGCTCTGGTCAGATGAACGATATCAATTCTGCGTAAAATCAGGAAACAGTAAACAGCGGAGAAGCTCTGTGCGATCACAGTTGCGATTGCTGCTCCTGCCACACCCCATCCGAAGCCTGCCACAAAAAGGATGTCCAGTGAGACATTCAGCACAGATGCGATGATCATTGCGGTCAGCGGTGTTTTACTGTTTCCCATAGCCCTTAGAGCAGAGGCAAACATATTATAGGCTGCTGTGGCGGGGATTCCACAGAAAATGATGCGCAGATATAACAGAGACATTCCGATAATATTGGAAGGTGTATGCAGCCCTGTTAATACCAGCGAAGCAAATGACTGGCTGAGAATCAATACTCCGGCTGCGATGAATGCGGTCAGCCGGTAACTGTGAGCCAGAGATTTACGCAGATTTTCGAAATCCTTTGCCCCATAATACTGAGAGAGTTGAATAGAAAATCCCTGAGTGAGTCCTGTGGATATTCCTGTGACAACCCACATCAGAAAGTCAACAGCACCCAGTGCGGCAAGAGCCTCCACACCTGCAACCTGACCAACAACCATGGTATCCACCATTGTATAAAGCTGCTGACAGATATTTCCCAGCATCAGGGGAATTGCAAAAAGAATGATCAACCGTCCCGGTGAACCGGAGGTCATATCCTGAATCTTGGTTTTCATTAGTATAAAAGTTCCTTTCCGGAGCATATTTGAAAAAGTTTAGAAATGATTATTCGAATATGCCCTGATATTTACATTGATAATTTTACATCATTAACGTGAAAAATGAAATATAATATTTCATCAGAATGATATAAATTTATCAATACCTGCTATAAGCAGCATGTTGTTGAAATTATTATGCATAGCGCCTGAGAGGAGTTTTTGATTGCTATTTTTTAAAATACAGATATATAATAGAAGGCAAGTCTTTACGGAAGGAGACAAGAATTATGCTGAAAAGATTCAGTGAACTACTCGGCAACTGAGTTACCAGAGCATCTGAATTAAGGCGGGATACCGCCTTTTCAGGGTGCGTCCATGACA
>NZ_WQQB01000039.1:0-1948 GCF_018785565.1 Blautia sp. MCC283
CCATGACTTTTGGAGAGCTGTCCAACATGGTGGATATGATCACGTGCAGCTTTCCGCAGGAAGTACACAGCATCGGCATCGTCATGCGTCACCGAACCGAGATGATTGCCTCGATTCTGGCGGTACTCAAATGCGGCGGCCGATATGTCCCAGCCGAGCCGGATTTTCCTACCGGGCGCATCCATGACATGATGACCGAGGCACAGGTGGATTTTGTGCTGACGGAACACGCCTTTGCGCCCAAACTGAGCAGTTTCCCCATCCGCTATACAGATTGTGAGATCTGCGGCGTGGAGACGCCCTCCTGGAAGCGCAATGCCATCGAAGACCCGGAACGCCCCGCCTATGTGCTGTATACGTCAGGTACCACCGGGCGGCCCAAAGGTGTCTGTGTCACCAACCGCAATGTTTGCCATTATGTCCGTGCCTTTGCCAACGAGTTCCATCCCGGCCCCGGTGATGTCATGCTGCAATATTCCGTCTGTTCTTTTGACATCTTTGTGGAGGAAGTGTTCACCAGTCTGCTGAATGGTGCCGCTCTGGCCATCCCCGCTGACGAGGATAAGGCCGACATCCATGCGTTGATGGCTTTTGTGGAACGCCACCATGTGACTATGATCAGCGGCTTTCCGTATCTGCTGGCAGAAATGAACCACCTGTCTGTCATTCCGTCCTCTCTGCGGCTGCTTATCAGCGGCGGCGATGTGTTGCGGGGCGTTTATGTGGATCACCTGCTGAACAAAGCAGAGGTTTACAACACCTACGGCCCCTCCGAGACAACGGTCTGCGCCTCCTATTACCGTTGTAATAGTGGAACTGTGCTGGAGGACGGTACCTATCCCATCGGTCATCCTGTACTAGGTGCGCAAATCAGGATTCTGGATCAGTCTGGCAACGAGGTTGCCAAAGGGCAGACGGGTGAAATTTGCATTTATGGCGGCGGTGTATCTCTGGGCTACATTGGCGACCATGCCGAGGAAAACAGAGCTTTTGAGCGGCAGCCGGACGGTAGCACCATGTACCGCAGCGGCGATTTGGGCTATATCCTGCCGGATGGCAACATTGCATTCCTGCACCGCAAGGACGACCAGATCATGATTTACGGCAAGCGGGTGGAACTTGCCGAGGTGGAGTCCCGGCTCTATCGGTGCAAGGATGTGCAGCAGGCTATTGTCCGGGCTTTTACAGACGAGGATGGACTGTCCTATATGACCGCCTATGTGGTGCCTTCCGACAATAAGCTGAAAGTCTCGGAAGTAAAAAAAGAACTGTCTGAAAATCTGACTTCCTTTATGATCCCAGAGTTCTTTGTGAAGATGAAGCAGATTCCTTTGAATGTCAACGGTAAGCCGGATGTGTCGAAACTGCCGGTGGTAATGAAAGCGGGGGCATTATAATGGAGATTCAGATCCGGCAGGCCACGATCCAGGACCTGAATGTATTGATGCAATGGCGAATGGAAGTCTTGCATGAGGTATTCTCCATCCCCTCGGAGCGGTCTGTAACAGAGCTGGAATCGGAAAATCGCCGCTACTATCAAACAGAACTGCCGCAGGGCGGACATATTGCCTGCTTTGCCTACGTAGGGGAGGAAATCGTCGGCTGCGGCGGGATATGCCTCTATCATGAGATGCCCTCACCGGACAATCTAAACGGGAAATGTGCCTACCTGATGAACATTTATACCCGGCCGCAGTTTCGCGGACACGGCATAGGGAACAGAATCGTCAGGTGGCTTGTAGAGCAGGCTCGTCAGCGGCATATTTCAAAAATTTATCTTGAAACCTCAAACAAAGGCAGGCCGCTGTATCAAACAATCGGTTTTGCCGATATGAAGGATATGATGAAACTGTCCCGTGAAAAATAAGCAAAATCAAAGGAGCATACATACAATGGAGCCAATCATCTGAAACGTTGAAGTAAAAAGCGTCCTCACAAAATCCAATTT
>NZ_WQQB01000040.1:0-53959 GCF_018785565.1 Blautia sp. MCC283
AAGTGTGGTAACACATGGAGCTGACTGTTACTAATCGGGTGAGGGCTTGACCAAGAAACGCAGGTTAAGAATTGATTCAAAGAGTTTGATTAACCATCAACAAGCATGTATGTAGTTTTTAAGGTACAAACCTTAAATGGCCCAGTGGCTCAGTTGGTTAGAGCGCCGCCCTGTCACGGCGGAGGTCGAGAGTTCGAGTCTCTTCTGGGTCGTTACAGCTTAGCTGTAATGAATTAAATATGGGATCTTAGCTCAGCTGGGAGAGCATCTGCCTTACAAGCAGAGGGTCATAGGTTCGAGCCCTATAGGTCCCATAGATTATGGATGGATTCCCGAGTGGCCAAAGGGGGCAGACTGTAAATCTGTTGGCACCGCCTTCGAAGGTTCGAATCCTTCTCCATCCACTTAAATGCCGATGTGGCTCAATTGGCAGAGCAGCTGATTTGTAATCAGCAGGTTATCGGTTCGAGTCCGATCATCGGCTTTTAACATTTAATAACGCGGGGTGGAGCAGTCTGGAAGCTCGTCGGGCTCATAACCCGAAGGTCATAGGTTCAAATCCTGTCCCCGCTACTTATGCCCAGATAGCTCAGTTGGTAGAGCAGAGGACTGAAAATCCTCGTGTCGCTGGTTCGATTCCGGCTCTGGGCATGTTTTAATGCTAGGTTCTGCGAACGGCTGGTTAGAAAAAGCCTGGGCATGTTTTAATGCTAAACATAGCATCAAACAATTTAATATGGGGTATTAGCTCAGTCGGTAGAGCACTTGACTTTTAATCAAGTTGTCCGGGGTTCGAATCCCCGATGCCTCACTACTTTTTAAGAGCACTGTCAAAATGACAGTGCTTTTTTCGTATCAAAAATATATCACGGCTATCCTACACATTGTATGAAAAGAAGTGTGAAAACTCCACGCTATAGAGTATGTAGATTGTAAAAAGTATCTGCTACAATAAAGACAGTTAGAAAACTACAGCATGTTTCGGGGGATTCATGGACTGTACGTTTTGTCGGAAAGAATACTTCAGGAGGTGTAGCAAATGATTATTATTGGCGAAAAGATCAATGGTTCGATTCCTTCCGTGGCAGAAGCAATCGCCAACAAAGATGCTGAATTTATCAAGGATCGTGCAAGAAAACAGGCAGAAGCGAATGCAACGTTTATTGACTGTTGTGCATCTGTTCCGGAAGAACAGGAAGTTGAAACTCTGAAATGGATGATCGACTGTATCCAGGAAGTAACAGATCTTCCAATTTCTGTAGACAGTCCCAGTGCAGATGTTCTGGCGCAGGCGTATAAATTCTGTAAAAGACCGGGACTTTTTAATTCTGTATCTGGTGAGGGAGATAAGATTGATAAGATCTTTCCAATTATGGCGCAGGAGGAAAATAAGGACTGGCAGGTTATTGCACTGTTAAGTGATGACAGTGGAATTCCGAAGAACGCAGCGGACAGACTTCGTGTATTCGATAAGATCATGGCAAAAGCCAAAGAGTACGGAATTTCGCCATCCAGGATCCACATTGATCCGCTGGTAGAGATGCTTTGTACATCTGAGAATGGAATTGAGACAAATATTGAAGTTATTTCTACTGTTCGTGAAAAATATCCTTCTATTCATATCACAGCGGCGATCAGTAATATTTCATTCAATCTTCCGGTTCGTAAGCTGATCAATCTTGGCTTTGTGGTACTGGCTATGAACGCCGGACTGGACAGTGGAATCCTTGATCCTACAAACAGAGATATGCTTGGACTGATCTATGCGACAGAAGCTCTTCTTGGAGAAGATGACTACTGTATGGAATATATCGGGGCATACAGAGAAGGTCTTATCGGACCAGTAAAAAAATAAAAAATGAACTTAAGGCAGTTTTGTCAGATTGCGGAGTCTGTCAGAAAATGCCTGAGGAACATACCGAAAATACAGTCAGGTACGAAAACAGACTGTATTTGGAAAAAAGATAAATGAGTGCAAATTAATTTCAGGAGGTAAAATCTTATGAGTAAAATGGATGAAGTTTTTGATCTGGTAGTGAGAGGAAAATCCAAACTGATCGCAGCAGCGGTACAGGAAGCCCTGGATGAGGGAAATGCGGCACCAGATGTTCTTGACAATATGATCAAGGCAATGGGCGTTGTTGGTGAGAAATTCAAAAATAATGAGATCTTTGTTCCGGAGATGCTGGTAGCAGCCAGAGCTATGAAAAAAGGTGTAGATGTTCTGAAACCACATCTTGCAGGTGGAAGCGCTGGTGTAGCAGGAAAGATGATCATCGGAACTGTAGCAGGAGATCTTCACGATATCGGTAAAAACCTGGTTGCCATGATGATTGAAAGTGCAGGATTTGAAGTAATTGACCTTGGCGTAGATGTTCCGGTAGAGAAATTTATTGAAGCAGTACGTGAGAATCCGGATGTTAAAGTAGTAGGTGTTTCCGCACTTCTGACAACAACCATGCCAGCTATGAAAGAAACCGTTGAAGCACTTAATAAAGAAGATTTCCGTAAAGACATCAAGATCATGGTCGGTGGAGCTCCGATCACTCCGGAATTCGCAGAAGAGATCGGTGCAGATGCTTATACAGCAGATGCAGCTTCCGCAGCGCAGGTTGCAAAATCACTTGCCGCATAAAGTAAACAGGCAAAAAAGCGGGTATTTGCAATCCGCTTGCTTAAGGAGAAACTTGTTTGGGCAGGAATCTCCGGTATAATAGCAGATTAAGATCCGCAGAAACTAGAAAGGTATAATAGTTTCTGCGGATTTTTGACTATAGATTATAGGGGGTGGGACAGAGTATGAATACATACCGGGTGTTTTTTATAAAAGAAAAAACAGAAGTCACGGTGAAGGAAGGAACTACGGTACTGGAGGCTGAGCGAATCGCAGGTTTATTCCCGGATGCACCATGTGGAGGAGCCGGAAAATGTGGAAAATGCATGGTAAAAATAAACGGAGCTGTGGAAAAAGCCTGTCAGACAAAGATAACTACAGATATTGAAGTAGAAGCGATTGAGAAAAAATCTGAACACAGAATCCTTGTAAAGGGAACAGAGAGAGCCGTGACTTTTTCACCGGAACTGGAAATTCTGGATATTGAGATCCCGCCATGTACAGTGGGAGAAAACAGTTCAGACTGGACAAGACTTTGCGAAGTGATAAAAAGCTGCCGGAAGAAAGATATCTTTTTTCAGCCAAAACTGGAAATACTGCCTGTAATCAGCCGACTGATAAAAGAGAAAAATGGAAAAGCGAGAGTGATTATCAGCGGAGATCAGATCCTGGAGCTGAAAGAACAGGACGACAGACCGGTACTGATGGCAGCTTTTGATATTGGGACAACAACGGTGGCAGGATATCTTCTGGATGGAAAAACAGGAGAGCAGCTGGCAACAGCAAGTGCATTAAATACACAGACAGAATATGGCGCAGATGTGATCATGAGAGCAAATTATTCGCTGGAGCACGGTACAGAAGAACTTTCCACATGTATCCGGGAGCTTTTAAGAAAATTGATCGGTACACTTTGTGAAGCGGCGAAAAAAACTCCGGAGGATATTTATCAGGTCAGTGTTGTGGGAAATACCTGCATGCATCATCTTTTCCTGGGAATTGTACCGGATTCTCTGGTTCATGCACCGTATAATCCGGCCATCAGTCAGGGGCTGATGTTTCCGGCAGAAAAATTCCATCTTGGTATTCACCCGGGAGGACAGTTGGTAGCTTTACCTGTTATTGCAGGTTTTGTGGGGGCAGATACTGTAGCATGTCTTCTGGCTGTGAATCTTGAAGAAGAGAAAAAGATGACGCTGATGATCGACATTGGAACAAACGGAGAAATTGTTCTTGGAAATGAGAAACGCCGTATTGCATGTTCTACTGCGGCAGGGCCGGCTTTTGAGGGAGCTAAGATTGCCTGTGGAATGCGGGGCGCAGATGGAGCGATCGAACATGCACATCTGGTGGATGGAAAACTGGAATGTAAGGTAATCGGCGGAGGCAGACCAACGGGAATCTGCGGTTCCGGTCTGATCGATATCATAGCATGTCTTCTGGATGCGGGGGTGATCGATGAAAGCGGAAAGCTGCTGGAAAATCCGCGGGTGGTTCAGATCGATGAAAATACAAAGAAAGCATATCTTCTGGCTGATCCGTTGGAATCCGGGGATGGAAAACCGGTATATTTAAGCCAGAAAGATATTCGGGAAGTACAGCTGGCGAAGGGGGCTATTGCTGCAGGAATTGCTCTTCTGGCAGAACAGATGGGGATTACTCTGGAACAGGTGGAGCAGGTTTATATAGCAGGAGCTTTTGGAAATTATATGGACCCGGCAGGAGCATGCAGGATCGGAATGCTTCCTGGTATTCTTAAGGATCGGATCATTCCGGTTGGAAATGCAGCCGGTGAAGGTGCGAAGCTTGCACTTTTGAATAAAGAAGAACTGAAACGGGCAGAGCGACTTGCACGTCATACGGAATTTCTGGAGCTTGCGGCATTACCTGAATTTCAGGATCAGTTTGTAGATGAGCTGGAATTTCCTGAGATATAAAATCCACCAGAACTGAAACTGAATCGAAAAGCATGGGGAGGAAAACATTATGGAGCTGGAAGAATTAAAAAAAATCGGAAACAGCATAGGATTTTTTAAAGTAGAAGAACTGAATATAGATAAGATTAAACTTCTTCCGGAGGTGCGCCAGATGTGCAGCACGGATAAATGCCATATGTACGGACGCAACTGGAGTTGCCCGCCTGCCTGTGGAACACTGGAAGAATGTGCGGCAGATATTTCCGGTTATAAAAAAGGAATCATTGTGCAGACAAAAGGGGAACTGGAAGATGAATTTGACGGAGAGGGAATGATGGAGACGGAAGCACTTCATAAAGAACATTTTGTAAAGATGCATGACCAGCTGAAAAAATTTTTCCCCAAACTTCTTTCCCTTGGGGCCGGATGTTGCACCAGATGTGCGAAATGCAGCTATCCGGATGCCCCCTGCCGTTTTCCGGAGAAACGTTTTTCATCAATGGAAGCATATGGAATGCTGGTAACACAGGTCTGTCAGGACAGCGGGATCGAATATTATTACGGACCTGGAACGATCACTTATACCAGCTGTTTTTTCCTGGAATAAAAGTCTTTATGAGGAGAAAGTCCCAACCGGCCAGCAGTTCTGTCATATGCAGAAAAAATTTCCGGTTCTATTTCTGCGAAAGGCTTACATAGGCTTTTGGTAGCTGTATAGCTGTGGGAAACGCGCATTCCCGGTTCTGTACATTGCAGGAATCTGCGGTGGATGGAATGAAATCAGTGATCAGAAACCTGAGAACAAAGTCTTTTTTGGAAAGGCGGGATTTTATGGTATATGAAAGGCTGGGAATTAAAAAAGTATGGGATGGAAAGAAAGAACACTGTTCTGAGAAAAATCCGGAGAAAAAAGAAGGAAAATCAGGCAGATATACGGAAATATTGCAGATTTTTCATATGACGGTAATGATCCTGGGAATCTTTATGGAAAAAATCTCCCGTGTACAGGCTATGGGAGGAAAACGGGCAGGGATCTTTGCAGCGTATGCAGCAGCTGGAAAAGGAAGCTGGATATGCAGAAACAAAGTGCGTTATATCGTGAATAAGAACGGAAGCGGACATGCAGTGGCGGCAGTTGCAGGCGGAAATAATGGGATGGGAAGAAGGGCCGGAGAATCAGGATTTTACCCCAGACAGGCTAGATCTCCCGGAAAACGAACTGCAGGAAATAAATACCGGGACAGGCGGCTGCTTATAGACTTCCCGGAAATATCAACAGTCCCGGAGGTTCAAAAAAGAAATGGCTGTTATGCGTATCGGGGTTGCGAAAAGCAATAAACAGTAGATGGAGATTTTATAAAAAATGCACCGTGATCGAGCAGATCTCGCTATTTGTGGCAGTACGCATATTCGGGCCCCATATGCCTGCGCCGGAGGTAACGATGTTGTGCATGGTTCCTTTTTTCAGGTAACCGCAGGAATTTTCCCAGACCAGGCCGGTGATGATGTTCAGAGGGAACAGCTGGCCGTCATGAGTATGACCACAGAGATCAAGGTCTGCGCCTGCGGCTGCCACTTCATTCAACTGACCAGGCTGATGATCTATAAAAATAATGGGGAGTGTTTTGTCAAGGGAGGCTGTAAGCTGGTCAGGTTCCTTCCGTGTGTCGGACATTTTGCGGCAGCGGGACGGATCTTTGCGGCCTGTCAGATAGAACCGGTCATCAATGAGAAGCGTTTCATCATTGAGTAGCCGGATATTGGCGGATTTCAGAAAATCCCACATTCTGGGATCGTCATAATCTTCTTTCGCATTACGGAAAGTAAAACCGGCCAGAATCGGTTCGCTGAGATCATGGTTGCCCCAGCAGGCATAAACTCCGTATCTGGATTTCAGCGAACGAAGAATGGCCGCCGTTTTTTGGGGATCTTTGATCCCCTCATATTCGTTGTCAAAAATATCACCGGCAATGCAGATCAGATCCGGATCTTCGGCGTTGATCTTTTTTACAAGAAGTTCGGCATGTTTTTCCCCGATGCTGTATCCGAAATGAATATCTGCAAGCAGGACGATTTTCAGAGAATCCATTCCCTTCACCTGCTTGTCTACTTTCACATCATAAGTTTTTGTCTTAATATTCCACTGGTTTAAAATTCCATAGAGACTGATACCAATGATCAGAAGTGTACAGACTACGCCCGTGATCACGAAGGCTTTCCGGGAGTACAGCCAGGCCGGGTGAAGCGTGTGCTTCAGGATTAGTCTGCAGAGATCAGTAGTTACGATCACGATCAGGATGTAAAGAAACGTTCCCTGAAAATAATTGGCTGTATTTTTCAGGAAACGATGGATTTCAGGCGGCTTCCGGATAAGAAAACAGGTCAGAAGAGAAGTGGACAGAAAAATATAAACACCCACAAAACATACCCGGAACGCAAAGGTCTGGAAAAAATGAGTGCATGCACCCATCCACAGGATCATCCAGCGGACGATATAAATATTGATGAGGATATATAGTGGTGCGAGAAAGATGGCAAGCATGATATGAGATACCTCCATAAAAAATTTCAGTTGAATATTTTATCCGCCTGATCAGAGAATTTAACCAAATCAAGTAAGTCCCCTGCGGGGTTGCGAAAAGCAATAAGCAGTGGGTGGGGACTTGCTTGTATCAGGAAGAGCGTAAGCTCCTCCTGATAAACTGCGGAGCAGTTATTTGGTGTAGAGCTACGTAGCGAAGCGGATTGCGAATATTCGCTTGAATGGATGGTGAGTAAGGTCTGATCACTGCAGATCCCCTTCGAATTGATATAGTATACAGCAAATAATAATTTTTTGCAAAAGAACATATATTAGGAAAAAGAACGCTTATGGTGTTTTTATGAAAAAATATGCGCTTCTTCGATATTGTCTGGTGTTTCTGGCAATTGTTCTTCCTTATTTTACGGCAGCGGCTTTTCACGGGACGGAGATGGTCCTGGCAGAGAGGAAGCCTGATATGGAAGAATATCTTCCCATCCTTGTTTTTTCACAGATTTCCCCGGATATGAAAAAAGAAACCATAAAAGCGCAGACTGTGATCGCACGGTCGAATATTCAGAGGCGGATCGGGGAGGGAAAAAATCTTGCGGAGATCCTCTGGGAAAACAGAAATACTGGAGAAGTCTGGAGATATTTTTTTACAGAAAAAAATCAAATCTATCAGCAGTCAGCGAAAGAGACGGGAGGGCAGGTACTGACATATGAGGGAAAAGTAAAGCTGACACCCTGGCATAAGATCAGCGCGGGGAAAACACGCAGCGGAGCGGAGGCTTTTCATGATGAGGCGTATACATATCTGAAATCAGCAGATAGCAGCGGGGACAAAAAATCTCCGGATTATATGAAAGTTGTGGAAATTCCGGCGGGTCAGTTTTCCGGAGAGCTGAAGATCAAAAAGCGGGATAGTGCCGGTTATGTGACGGAGCTTATGGTTGGGAAAACTCTGGTGGAAGGAGAAAGTTTTGCGGCGGGAATGGGGCTGGAATCGGCGAATTTCAGCTTGCAGAAAAAGAACGATACTTATTATCTGCGGGTGCGTGGCATCGGCCACGGTGTTGGTTTTTCTCAGTTCGGCGGAAATGAGATGGCGAAAAACGGAAGCAATGCGGAGGAGATCCTGAAAAAATATTTTCCGGATATGGAATTAAGAGTTGAGAATCCGGAGAATTAAAGGAAGTCGAGAGGATATTCCTGATTCGATTAAGCAGCAAAAGAAATGTATTATTATGAAAGAAAAATATTCAGAAAGTGAATAGACAGCCATATTCTGGACACTCTATAGATACAGAAATAGTGACTGGAAACGGTAGCAGAGTGAAATGAAGATATCCGCTTTACTGCTTTTTCCGTTGCTGAAAATGAACATATCAGACAGAGGTGGAAAGAATATGAAAAGTAAAATCGTGAGAGGCATTATCAACGGCGGAGTTTTGGCAGCAGTGGCTGCACTTGGAATTACCGTTTATCAGCTGGGGACAAAACCTATTGTAGAAAATTCCCAGGAGGAAAATTCTGTACAGATGGAAGAAGAACTTTCGGATGGGGAAAACGCAGAGGACGCGGCAGTTACCGGAAATGGCTGGGAAGATGTGGCGCAGGATGAGATGACCGATGGAGCAGCCGGAGATGAAACAGGTCTGTCAGGTGCTTCGGAAAATGGGGCAGATGCAGACGGTGTAACCGGAAGTATCCGTGAGACTGCAGGAAGCGGTGCAGCTGAAAATGAGGGAACAGCAGGAACAGACGGTAATACAATGGCAGATGTAAATAATGGGAGTGGTGCAGAGAATAAGAGTGTATCTGCGGCAGCAGGGGCAGAAAGTGCTGGCAATAGTACTGCTGGAATCGGAAATGCAGCAGATAACGCCAACGCCGGAAATGCAGCAAATAACGGAGCAGAGACTTCCTCCGCAGATACAGCCGAAACTTCCGCGGCCGGAATTGCGGCGCAGACCTTGAATTTTACAGAGGATTCCATTATGGAGTGGCCGGTGAGAGGAACGGTTCTTGTGGATTACAACATGAATGAAACCGTATATTATCCGACGTTGGATCAGTATCGGGTCAGCCCGGCTATTTCTCTGCAGGCAGTGGAAGATGCACCAGTGTATGCGGCGGCAGATGGTCAGGTGCTTTCCATTACACAGGATGCCTGCACAGGAACGACTGTGACCATGGAGCTTGGAAATGGCTATCAGGCGGTGTACGGACAGCTGAAGGATCTTACAGTGGCAGAAGGTGACACGGTAAAAGAAGGCGAAGTGATCGGAAATATCAGTGCACCGACCAAATATTATTCTGTGGAAGGCCCGAACCTTTATTTCGCAATGAGAAAAGACGGCACGCCGGTGGATCCGTTTGAGTATCTGGAGTGATGTGGCACGCCTGAGCAACAGGTAAACTGAAACGGCAGGAAGCTGAGACGGCAGAAAAACTGAAACAGCAGATATGATCGATCGGGAATGATCGCTGAAACGGATACAGTAGAATATCCTTTTTAGAGAAATTGGTTATAGCGGAAAACGTTGCAGATGAAAGTAAAACATGCGGGATGCGAGTCACTGGCATCCCGTATACAACAGAATAACTGCGAAACAATAGAAAAGCATCTTTTTTACCGGAAAGAAAACGTGTATAATCTATCTATAAATATCTGTAAAACGACGGAAAATGACAGACTTAACAGGACAGAAGAAGAGGTACATAGGTCATGAATATTAATGAAATAGCCAGACTTGCCGGAGTTTCCAGAGCTACGGTATCCAGATATCTGAACAACGGATATGTAAGCAGTGAAAAAAAAGAAGTCATCCGCAAGGTGATCCAGGAGACCGGATATCAGCCATCCTCCCAGGCACAGACATTGCGGACAAAAAAAACGAGTCTCATCGGTGTTATTCTTCCAAAGATCAATTCCGATACCATAAGCCGTGAGGTGGAGGGGATCAGTGACATTCTCACACGGAGAGGTTACCAGCTGATCCTCGCCAATACCAACAACGATGTGGAAGAAGAGCTGAAATATCTTTCTCTGTTTAAAGAACGCCAGGTGGACGGAGTGGTTTTTATTGCCACCATGTTTACCAGAAAGCATAAACAGATGCTGAAGGATTATAAGGTGCCGATCGTGCTTCTGGGACAGCATCTGGATGGATATCCCTGCATTTATCAGGATGATTATAAGGCAGCTTTTATGGTGACAGAGAAGCTTGCAAAGAAAGGAAAAAAGTTCGCTTACATTGGTGTCACAGATAAAGACGAGGCAGTTGGTGCACGCCGTAAAAAAGGTTTTATGGATGCGCTTCATAAGGGAAAGCTTGAGATCCTTCCGGAGAAGATGAAAACAGGAAGCTTCACCATGGATTCCGGCTATGAGATGGCGAAGGAACTTTTTGAGGAGGATCCATCCATTGATTCTCTGGTATGTGCCACAGATACCATGGCAGTTGGTGCCATGACTTATCTGAAGGAGATCGGACTTCGAATTCCCGATGATGTGCAGATCGCAGGGATCGGTGACGGTGTTCCGGGTAAGATCGTGGAACCGAAGCTTACCACGGTACATTTTTATTATAAGACCAGTGGAATGGAGGCGGCAGCCATGCTGGCGGATCTTATTGAGAACGATACCGGAATCAGCAAGGAAATCAAAATGGGATGTGAACTCGTGGAACGGGAATCTCACAGGTAGCAGAGAATATTCCCGCAGACAGAGGATAAAAATTATAAGTTATTGCGGAACAGGGGCAGATCTTTTGGGAGAAAAAGACCTGCTCTTTTTTGGCGGGTTTATGTGTTATGGCTGGGCAAGCACAGAAAAAGACCAGATTTTTTTGAGATGTCCTGACCGGCTTGTTTGTCTTGCGTATGTTCTTATGGAATATGTACAATTTTGACCGGAGAAATTTGTGAGATGTTGCGGATTTACAAATGAGAAGGCAGTGGTTATAATACAATCAAGATGTGAGAACGATTCCATATTAGAACACATAAAAACATGAAAAACAAGCAAAGAAATGACTGAAAAACTTATAAATACCAAGGCATTAGGAAAAACAGACATTTTTAAAATAGAAATAAATATGGAATCAATCTCATAAAAGAAACAAAAGGATCAGAAATCATTAACTTCCGGAAAAACAGAAAGAACAGACACAGCTGATCCGAAGAAATCAGTTTTGCAAAAAAAGGGAAAGCAAAAAGAGTCTACTGCCCGCAGGAAGGACAGTAAAAGAAAAGGAGGACGGACATGGATTACAGAAAGACCGCACAGGAAATCTATGATCATGTAGGAAAGAAAGCAAACATAATTTCCGCAGCACACTGTGCAACAAGACTTCGTCTGGTCATTGCGGATAATGACAAGGCAGACAAGGAATATGTAGAGAACATCGACGGTGTGAAGGGTGTATTCTTCGCACAGGGACAGATGCAGATCATCCTGGGAACAGGAGTTGTAAACAAGGTTTACGATGAATTTATTCAGATTGCCGGAGTTTCCGAGAGCAGCAAGGATGAGCTGAAGAAGGTGGCAGCTTCCAAGGCAAACCCGGCACAGCGGCTGATCAAGACACTGGGAGATATTTTTGTCCCCATCATTCCGGCTATCGTAGCCAGCGGATTCCTGATGGGAATCATGGAAGCTCTGAACTTCATGGTAAACAATGGCTTCCTGAATATCAATACCAGTGGTTCTATTTATGTGTTTGCCCAGCTTTTCAGTAATACGGCGTATACATTTCTGCCGATCCTGATCGCTTACAGCGGCGCGAAGGTATTCGGAGCCAATCCTTATCTGGGAGCGGTCATCGGTATGATCATGATCCATCCCAATCTGCAGAATGCCTGGACTGTGGCTACAGAAGGTGTGCAGGCAACACAGAAAGTATGGTTCGGACTTTATTCGATTGACATGGTTGGATATCAGGGACATGTAATCCCGGTTATCATTGCAGTATGGGTACTGGCACAGATCGAGAAGAGACTTCATAAAGTTGTACCAGCAATGTTCGACCTTTTTGTAACACCACTTGTCAGTGTTTTTGTAACTGGTTATCTTACTCTTTCCATTATCGGACCGATCTTCGTAGCTGTTGAGAACGGACTTCTGGATGGAATCCAGTGGCTCATCGCTCTGCCGTTTGGAATCGGAAGCTTTATCATGGGTGCTTTTTATGCACCGACAGTTGTTGCAGGTGTTCATCACATGTACACCATCATTGACCTTGGACAGATCGCCAAATTCGGCGTTACCTACTGGCTGCCACTTGCATCCGCAGCCAACGTTGCACAGGGTGGTGCAGCTCTTGCTGTAGGCCTGAAATCAAAGAACCAGAAGATCAAATCCATGGCTGTTCCGTCTGCTTTAAGTGCATGCATGGGAATCACAGAGCCGGCGATCTTCGGCGTAAACCTCCGTTTCGGAAAGCCGTTTATCATGGGCTGCCTCGGCGGTGCATGCGGAGCGCTTTTTGCCTCCATTACAAATCTTGGTGCTACAGGAACAGGTGTTACCGGTATCTTCGGAATCCTGCTGTGCCTGAATAACCCGGTTGCTTATATCATAATGTTTGCCATCGCGTTCGGTGTGGCTTTTGTGCTCACCTGGATGATCGGATATAAGGACGAGGTACAGGAAACAGCTGAAAAAAATATCGAAACAGAGAAAAAAGCAGATGCTCCGGCAGAAATTGCCCAGGAGAAGCCAGCAGAGGAGAAAACATCTGAGACCGGCGCACAGACCCTCTACAGCCCGCTTGAGGGAACCGCGATCCCGATTTCAGAAGTAAAAGATGCGACTTTTGCATCAGAAGTCCTTGGAAAAGGCATGGCAGTGATTCCGTCCAAAGGTGAGGTAAAAGCACCTTGCGACGCTACCGTTTCTACAATTTTTGACACAAAACACGCAATCGGTCTTGCAACAGAAAGCGGCCTGGAACTGCTGATCCACATCGGCGTTGACACCGTTGAGCTTGGCGGAAAATTCTACACCGCACATGTAAAAGACGGCGACGAAGTGAAAAAAGGCCAGACGCTGATCACATTTGATATGGATGCCATCAAGGCAGCAGGTTACGATGTGACCACACCGCTGATCGTAACCAATACTGATGATTATGAAGAAGTAAAAATGCTTGCAGAAGGAACCGTAAATAACAGTTCTGAAGTACTGGAGGTAAAATAAATGAGTTCTCTGACAAAGGTGCTTGCGGAGGAAGTTCGAAAAATCGAGGAAACGGCAGCAGTGGGAAGGGCAATGCAGACAAACCGTCTGACCCATCACCTGATGCCGCCCACCGGATGGCTCAACGATCCAAACGGATTATGCTGGTATAAAGGAAGATATCACGTGTTTTTCCAGTATTCTCCATTTGAGTCCAACGGTGGACTGAAATTCTGGGGACATTATTCCAGCGAAGATATGATCAGCTGGAGATATGAAGGTGTTCCGCTTCTGCCGGACAGCATTTATGACTGTCATGGTGTTTACTCAGGCTCCGCCATTGCGGAAAAAGACAAGCTCCATCTTTTCTACACAGGAAACATCAAGATGGATGGAGATTATGATTATATCAATAACGGAAGGCAGTCCAGCACTCTCCATGTGGAGAGTGAGGACGGCGTTCGTTTCGGAGAGAAAAAAGTTGCGATCTCCTGGGAAGATTATCCGGAGAATTATACCTGCCATATCCGCGATCCAAAGGTGTGGAAAGATGGCGAAGGGTATCATATGATCCTAGGTGGACGTCAGAAAGGTGATAAAGGCGCAGTGCTTTTTTATAGATCAGAGGATCTTAAGAACTGGAAATTTGACCACGAGCTTACCACAGAAAATACTTTCGGTTACATGTGGGAGTGCCCGGATTTCTTTTCTCTGGAAGGTCAGGAGGTGCTTTCAGTGTCTCCTCAGGGACTGACCCGTGAGGAATTCCGTTTCCAGAATATTTATCAGTCCGGATATTTTATCCTGAAGGATGGTAAGCCGGAGGAAAAATCCTTCCGGGAGTGGGATTATGGATTTGATTTTTATGCGCCGCAGACTTTTCAGGATGGAAAAGACAGACGGATCATCATCGGCTGGATGGGAATGCCGGATGCAGATGAAGAGTATGTGAATCCTACTGCAGAGAGCGAAGGCTGGCAGCATTGTCTGACGGTTCCAAGGGAAGTTACGTATAAGAACGGAATGCTTTATCAGTATCCGGTGAAAGAACTGAACGGGCTGAGAGAGAATGGGACTTCCATCAGCGGTTCCAGCGTGGAGCTTCCGGTGAACGGACCATTTGATCTGGATATTCAGGTAAAAGGTGACCAGGGCAAGGTAAGTCTTGGGGAAAATCTTTTCCTGGAGTATCAGGGCGGAGATGTGATCTTAACTCTCTCCGAAACAGCCGGTGCCGGACGTAAAGTACGTAAAGCACATGTTCCATCCGGTAAAGTTGAAAGTCTCAGGATCCTTGCGGATACTACAGCTGTGGAGATCTATGTAAATGGCGGAGAAGTGGTTTTTTCCACCAGATATTATCCGGAAACGCAGGCGCAGGCTGTGAAAGTGGAAGCAGCGGATGTTGATGGAAAGATTTATGGGCTGAAGAATTATGTGATGGAGTAGGTCTTCTGCTTCGGAATTTTATCGAATCAACAGCGAAGCAGTTATTCGGAGTAGAGCTGCGTAGCGAATGCGGATTGCGAATATCCGCTTGACTATTCACAGAAATAAGAAATAAACGTATAATAAAGCAGGTGGGAAAATTCGCAGCCGGAATCCCAGCCTGCTTTATTTTTTGATGTAAGTGAAATACATGAACTGTGCCGGCTGCTTGAGTATAGAAGGACGGCTGCTGAAGAAATGTTGGTGGCTGTCTTTACATAGAAAGATGCTGGTTGACGGGATATTTGCTTTACAGGATGGCAGTTATTCGGTGTAGAGCTACGTAGCGAATGCGGATTGCGAATATCCGCTTGACTGAAGATGCACTGGCATATTGGCATTGTATTGCGGGAATTTTTTACAGAAGAGGAGACAAATATGAATTACACGTATATCGTGCAGTGTGCAGACGGCACACTCTACACCGGATGGACAAACTGCCTTGCCAGGCGGATGAAAGCCCATAATGAAGGCAAGGCAGGCGCCAAGTATACACGGGCCAAGAGACCGGTGAAGCTGATGTATTATGAAGGTTTTTCCACAAAGGAAGAAGCCATGAGCCGGGAATACCGGATCAAGCAGCTGACCAGGGAGAAGAAGCTGGAGTTGATGAAATTCTGAATGTCGATAAGCATTTCGATATTTCAAGTGACTTCAAAGGTGTGGAGCATTATGCAGCGTAATTGAAAGATAAGGATATGTGTTCGCTGAATCTTATTGGTACCTCAACATAACAACTGAATCAAAAGTGTCTCCGTTGTCAATCCACTGACAGCTACCATCATTTTTTGCACAGATATCTTCAATTATGGACAGGCCGAATCCATGGTTGAGGATATCTTTTTTTGATGTTTTGTTGTTGAATGGTTGTGCCGGATCTTTGCTGTTTTGCATGTGGACAGTAAGAAAACCGGCGGACATTTTTGATGTTACAGAGATAAACGGTGCTTCAGAACCGGAAGCGTTGCAGCTTTCTATTCCATTATCCAGCAGGTTGAAAAATATACTGCTCAGTTCCGAAGAGGGAATATTGGATTTCTCCGGAAGAAGAACCTCGTAGGTAACTTTGATATTTTTCTGCATGGCAAGAAATCTTTTGTCCGCAAGGATGGCGTTGATCAGGCTGTCCTGACAGATGGGATGGAAACGTTCTCTCTGAAAATCATCGGTGATGGCTGGCAGGTAGTCCTGGATTTTATCATATTCGTTCGTTTTCAGGTAATTCTGAAGTGTCTGCAGTTTCCGGATGGTAGCCTGTTGGAACGCCAGAGTCTCCTGCTTTCTGGAAACAAACAGCTGCTCCTGTTCTTTCTGTAACTGTTCCTGCTTCTGAAGAGCCTGAAATTTTGCCTCTTCCTGAGCATTTTTGAGCGATCGTCTGGCAAGAAGGTAGATCCTGCGGTAAGTGAGGGACAGAAAAAAGAGAAGCATTATCTGGCAGAACAGAGCATATTCCTGTAGCAGAGCTCCCAGGAAAAGAGATGCCTGAACACAGAAAAGTTCTATAAAAAGAATAGTAAAGCCTCGTTTCATAAAGTCCTCTTTTCCGGCGGAAGTTCTGAAAGAATTGTTTCCAGATATACATCTGCCTCAGGATATTTTTGGGTGCGGATCAGATAATTCAGTGAAAAGAGATGGTTTTCCATATCGTGATTCCATTTTCGCACAGATCGATATTCCTGTTCCATATCTTTTGTATATTCCAGCTGTTTCTGAAGAAAGCTCATTTGCTGAATCAACAGTTCGTGTCTTTTTTCTCTGACAGAAATGTTGTGAAAAGCCCTGGCTATGATCAGACAGCAGAGAAGATTTAGAAACCAGTATAAAATGATCAGCCATTTTAACCAGGGAGAATTTTCCCGATATAGCAGTATTCCCATAAAAAGTGAAGACGCCTGTATGGGAAAAAGGAGCTCAGCAATGGTGGTCAGATGAATACTGTGGGAATAATTCCGGATCAGAGGAACCAGTTTTTTAATAAAAAGCAATGCAACGAAGAAATCTATGGTCGCTAAAAAAAGCGTTTCACCGGATGTATAAAGCAAATTATAACGAAATGATTTTTCATGGTGTATAAGAGTGTAGACCGACAGGGTAAACATTACAGCGATATTTTCAGAAACTGCCAGAATACATATTAGGATCAGAAATGTGGAAATCTTTTTTTTCAGAGGATCGGAAAAATAAAAAACTGTCAGGAGAAGAAGTGTCAACTGGATAAGCCAGGAACCCATACTGGGAAACCAATATTTTGACATAAAGGCAGCTGTTATGGGCAACATAAATGAGATAAAAAAACGGATATGGTTTTTTGAAAAAAAGCTCCGGGATGGCGTAAGGATACCAGTGCAAAATCGGACACAGATATAGGAATTTATGAAAGAACTCGGAAGAAGAGCGTATAAAATAAATTTCAGAAACTGTGGCATGAGAGTACCTTCTTTCTTGGAAATGTTATAGGATATCAGAGCAAAATACGAAAGTCAGTCTTTCGGAATCACAGCATCAGCAGAGAAAAAGATTTTTTAACATCTTCATAATGTGCGCGGCTGACAGGAATCTGCTGACCGGTGGTCAAAGTAATTTCTGTATGCTGGAGCCTGGAAACTGCATGAAGGTTCACAAGGAAACTTCTGTGGCAGCACACGAAAAAATCTGGAAGCTGTTGCTGGAGAATATTCAGTTTGTCCCGGACTGTATAAGTTTCAGATTTTGTATAAATAAATGTTTCACGCAGATTACGCTCCAGAAACAGGATATCATTTACCGGAATCCGGTGATGTGATTGCTTGATTTTAACGGTAAGAAAAGGTTCCTTATCTGTCTGAAGATTCTTAAGAGCAGCATCCAGTGCAGCCGGCAGATATTCGTTAAGCCGGTTTTTGTAAATGAAGTAGGTGTGCTTCGTAGAATAGACATCGGAGGCATATTCCAGATACTGACTGATAAAGATCAGCTGTGTCCGTGGATTCTCCCCGTTTATCATCTGGCCAAGTTCAATTCCGGAAACTGTATCCTCTCCCAGAGAAATATCCAAAAAAACAATATCATAAGGGCATCCAATCTCAGGCAGAGAAGTTATAAATTCCTTTCCGGAAAGGAAGGGACGCAGTTCATAAGGTACTTTCAGAATAGTTTCGATATTTTTCTTTATAATTTCCACAAAGATCTCACTGTCTTCGCAGATTGCAATTTTCAACATACGCATACTCCAGAAAATTATTCGGCTGCCCGAGGCAGCCGTAGTGTCGTTATATGTCAAATATACATGAAAACAGGTGGAAAGTCCAGTGAGAGGGAAAAAGCAGCGTACACAGACAAAATGTGAAAGTATGTTATATTACACTGGTAATTGTAAAGAACAGAAATAAGAATGAAGTTATTTATTACCACTTTTGGGCTATTTATGCAGAATGGTTGAAGTAAGAAGGTTCAGGATGTTATGATTAATTAATAATAGTCAAGGAAGCACATGCTCATTTTTTAAAGAAGTATGTGCTTTTTTGGTGCAGATTTTGTCGAAATGTTTTAATTGCGTTTTCGCCCATATTGTGCTAATGTAAAGAAAAAGCATTTCATTTCTATTGATCTGTGCGGAACACTTCCGTATCTGTAATTCACCGGCCATTCGGCTTTTACAAAGAAATCTCAATGCTTAAATCACATGATCACGCAGGGAGATTTCCGGAAGCTGTTTTTACTGTAGGATTCTCCCGACTGCCCAAGAAGGAGGATACTACATGGGAGAAAGTAACATCGATGTATTAACTGCAAACCGGATGTATAAATCCCGGATCTTTGCAATGTTGTTCAGCGACAGGAATGAATTGCTGAAACTTTATAACGCAATTAACGGAACCAGTTATGATGACCCGGATCTTCTCCAGGTGAATACGCTGGAGAACGCTGTGTACATGTCCATGCAGAATGACGTTTCATTTATCATTGATATGCGGCTGAACCTGTATGAACATCAGTCAACTTACAGTCCGAATCTGCCAGTCCGGTATCTGCTGTATGTGGCGGATGTGTATTCGGATTATACGAAAGATATGAATCTTTATGGAACGAAAGCTGTGAAACTGCCGACACCGAGGTTTGTGATCTTCTACAACGGCCAGGCAGAACAGCCGGACCGGAAAGAATTGAAATTGTCGGAGCTCTTTTCAATTCCGGATGCAGACCCGTCTCTGGAACTGAAGGCAGTCATGTTAAATATCAATAAAGGTCATAACCGGAAACTGATGGAAACCTGCCGGACCCTCCAGGACTATGCGGAATATACCTTCCGTGTAAGAGAATACGCAGCGGAAATGCCACTGGATCTTGCAGTAGAGCAGGCAATCACAGAATGCATCAGCGAAGGGATACTGGCAGATTTTCTGAGAAAAAACCGAGCGGAGGCGAAGAAAGTGAGCATATATGAGTACGATGAAGAACGGCATATGAGACAGACTCGTGAGGAAGGTATGGAAGAAGGATATGCCAATGGGTTTAGTCAGGGAATTGAACAGGGAATTACGCAGACGGTAATTAATTTACTGAAGTCGGGGCTTTTAACAGACATTCAGATCAGGGAGATAACAGGACTTGATCAGGAGCAATTGGATGAGCTGAAGAAGAGATGAAATAAAAATATTGTAAGACTCATCAGTTAATAATGGTGAAAGAAGCACATACTTATTTTACAATTTATTTTGTGAAGAAGTATGTGCTTTTTTATTCAAAAAATCAGTGTATACAGACAAAATGGAACAAATGTGAAAGCATATTATATTACACTGGTAATTGTAAAGGACAGAAATAAAAAAGAAGGAAGTTATTTATTACCACTTTGGGGCTATTTATGTAGAATTGTTGAAGTAAGAAGGTTCAGGATGTTATGATTTAAAAAATATATGATTATAATTCAGATATAGGAAGAGTTATTTGTTTACGGATATATTCATCACAATGACTTATATAATAACAGAGGAAAACAATGAACAGTATATATTTGATCCTGATGATCATAATTGGAGCAACAGGCATCGCACTTATTGGCAGTATATTTTTTTGCTGGATTCCGAGTGCGCATTTCAGAAAAGTTTATCATGTGGGGGTAATTCTGTGTGAGTTTTTATTTCTGAATTTTTTCATTGCCGGATCGATTTTGAGCAGGATTCACAGTGGATTAAGTATGGGAATGTTGTCAGGAGCACTGTTTGGCATTTGCATGAGTATTTTTATCAATTTGAATGAGAATGGAGGCGGATCTGATCAGCTTCAGATTATCCTTACCATTATTACAGCAGTACTTGTGTGCGGACTATCTGTACTGCGACTGAGAATAAGTACAGCATTGAATATTTTTATGGGTTCGTTCGTTATTTTGTTTTTGCTCTTTTGTATGTTTTTGCAGGGAAGAGTACAGTCAGGAATAATGCTGATAATTACGCTGATCTTAGCAATGGGACTGGCAGTCCTGGGATATCTGCAGCATTCTTATGGTTTTATGATCGTGACAGCTGTTTTGGGTGGCTTTATTGCAATGATTGGAGTTTCCAGTATAAGTGCAGATTCGAATCCGGGGTATATTATTCTGACACTTATGACAGAAGCATCTGAAACAGAAAAAATCCTGCTTCTGGCAGGAAGCGTGTTGCTGGCAGTTTGTGGGATCGTGGTTCAGATGCAGTCAGATACCTGGAGAAATCCGGAGGCGGAAACGAAGCAGATATATACACTGATCTCTTATATAAACACATTTCTGGATAATGATAATGTAAGCCTGATCGCCAGTGTACTATCCCTTATTGCGATTCCCTATTGCGGATACATGTTAAAGAATAATATGGGATATATGCTTACAGGAATTGCGTCAGCTGTTTCTGTATTTATCCTGATACAGTGGACAAGAAAACGGGAATATTTGAAAATTATGCTTTTTCAGGTTTTCTATATGGCAGGATATCTGCTGGTGGAATATGCAGTATATAATGGAATGTATGTAAAAGGACAATACCTTGCTGCATTTCTGTATCTCTGGAAATATATGGCTGCCTGGGCTGTACTGTATCTGGAATATGAGATCCTGGGAATCAGGAACCGTTTGTCAATGGTTCTTATCGCCGGATTCTTTTCCAGATATCTTGTACGGATGATCGTTACTGGAAAACCGGAGATCATGATGTTTACCGGTGATATTATATTCTGGTTTGTATCTTTTGTTCTGTATGTGATCGTCTGGTGGAATGAAGACGAAATAAGTACAAATTGAAAAATCCGATCCACAACGCAAGTGGATCGGATTTTTTGTGCCGTATGGAAATATGTGCGATCAGTGGATCCCCATCCCCGCAACAAAGAAATACATCACAACAAAGTGGCATACACTTCCCAGCATAACAAAGATATGGAATACTTCATGGGAACCAAAGTTTTTATGTTTCGCATTGAAGATCGGAAGCTTCAGTGCGTAGATCACACCGCCGATAGTGTAAATAATACCGCCTGCCAGAAGCCATCCGAAACCTGCCCGCGGCAGATTGTGGAAGATCGGTACAAAAGCCAGGACACACAGCCAGCCCATTCCAATATAGATTACGGAGGAAAGCCATTTCGGGCAGTTGATCCAGCAGCCTTTGAGGATCATGCCGATGATGGCAACAGTCCATACCAGTGCACAGAGGATGTAACCGGTGCGGCCGTGAAGGACGATCAGGCATACCGGTGTATAGCTGCCTGCGATCATCACGAAGATCATCATGTGATCCATTTTTTTCAGGCGGCGGTTCACCTTGACGGTGGAATTTACAGAATGGTAAAGAGTGCTTGCCAGATAAAGCAGGATCATGGTGAGGATAAAAACACTCACTGCAAAAACGTGAAGGATATCTGCGCTTCTGGCAGCTTTCACGATCAGCGGAGTAGCTCCGGCCACTGCGAGGAGCATGGCGATTCCATGAGTAATGGCACTTCCAGGGTCTTTTAATTTAAGTTTCATATAAAAAACACCTCCTGTATGATATTCCGCAGGAATCTGTTGTACGGATGCGGAATAGCAGTCAAATAACAATGTAGAAATTGATAAAATAACATGTAGTATTAAAAACTATATAATAAGTATACAAATACTATACCACTATTATTCGAAAATGCAAGCCTTTTTTTCGCTGAAAATTTAATCGGGATTTTACAAAGTCTTGCACTGAAATAAACATTGGATAGCTATACTGGTAGCATTGCAGGCAAATTCCGGGCAGATCAGGGGAAAAGCAGATATCGCGGAACAAATGCCGGCGTTACAATAACAGAGCCTGCCGAAAAAGAAAAATATACGGTGGCACAGGAGGAGAAAATGGCAGATACAATATACATGAACAGGGAATTATCCTGGCTGAAATTTAATGAGAGAGTACTTGAGGAAGCTGAGAATCCGGAAAATCCGCTGTGTGAACGTCTCACATTTGCTTCGATCTATCAGAGCAACCTGGATGAATTTTATATGGTACGTGTGGGATCTCTTGTGGATCAGATGCTTCTTGCAAAAGATATCCGTGAAAACAAAACCAATATGACACCAAAGGAACAGTTGGATGCAATCCTTGCAAGAACTAAAAAGCTGAACCGGAAAAGAGATGTGGTCTATGAAGAGATCATGGAAAGCCTGGAAGAATATGGCGTACATATGCTGAATTTCCATAAGATCGAAAAAGAAGACCGCAATTATCTGGAACGTTATTTTGAGGCAGAAGTGGCTCCAGTTATTTCTCCGTCTATCGTCGGAAAAAGGCAGCCGTTTCCATTTCTCCGAAATAAAGAAATCTATGCAGTAGTAGTTCTGGAAACAAAAAAAGGAAAGGAAAAACTGGGTATCATTCCGTGCAGCAGTGCAGGCATCCAGCGCCTCATCCCGGTTCCCGGAAAAACAGGCACTTACATGCTGTCTGAAGAACTGATCCTTCACTTTGTTTCAAAAATCTTCAAAGGCTATCACATCAAGGCAAAATCTCTGCTCCGTATTACCAGAAATGCAGATATTGACGCAGACGCTCTTTACGATGAAGATCTGGATTACCGTGAATTTATGGTAGAGCTGATCAAGGCAAGGAAGAAACTGGCACCGATCCGTCTGGAACTGTCAAGAGAAATGGACGGAGATGTTGTTGAAACACTTTGCGAGTATCTGGAAGTGGACAAGAATTTTGTATTCCGTGGAGATATCCCGCTGGATCTTTCTTTTGTATTCCAGATCCAGGACGGCCTGAGAAAAAGAACAGAGCTTTTTTATGAAAAAAGGATTCCTCAGAAATCACCAATGTTTAACAGCCATGAACCGATCCTTGACCAGATCGCGAAAAAAGACCGTTTTCTTTCCTATCCATATGAGAGTATCAAACCGTTTCTTACAATGCTTCATGAAGCAGCCAATGATGAGGATGTCGTTTCCATCAAGATGACTCTTTACCGTGTAGCGAAACAGAGTAAGGTTGTGGAAGCTCTGATCGAAGCGGCAGAAAATGGAAAAGAAGTGTTCGTTCTGGTGGAGCTGAAGGCACGTTTTGATGAGGAAAACAATATTGGATGGTCCAGACTTCTGGAAGATGCGGGCTGTCATGTGATCTATGGTCTGGATGGTTACAAAGTACATTCCAAACTTTGCCAGATCATGAAGAAAAAAGACGGAAATGTGGAATATTATACACAGATCGGAACTGGAAACTACAACGAAAAAACAGCCCGTCTGTATACAGACCTTTCTTTGATGACTGCTGATCCGAAGATCGGAACAGAAGCAGCAAGAGTATTTCAGGCACTGGCAATGGGAGAAACGGTTGAAGATATGGACCATCTTCTTGTGGCACCAAAATGTCTCCAGAACAAAGTACTTGCCATGATCGATGAAGAGATCGAACATGCCAAAGTTGGAGAACAGGCATATATCGGGCTGAAAATGAATTCTCTGACAGACAAGCGTATTATGAACAAACTGGTGGAAGCATCCTGCGCGGGAGTACACATTGATATGGTTGTCCGCGGTATCTGCTGTCTGATCCCGGGAGTAAAAGGTCAGACAGAAAACATCCACATTATCAGTATTGTAGGACGTTTTCTGGAGCATTCCCGTATTTACATTTTCGGAACACAGGAGAGGGCAAAGATCTATATTTCATCTGCGGACTTTATGACAAGAAATACCCTTCGCCGTGTGGAAGTGGCAGCTCCTATCGAAGACCCGGATATCCGGATGCAGATCCAGGAAATGTTCGTGACAATGCTCAGTGATAACCGCAAAGCGAGGACCATGAACAATAAGGGAAATTATAAGATCGAACCATCCGATAATGCTCCATTGAACTCCCAGGAAGTATTTCTGGAGCAGGCATATGACAACGCAGCTCCTGTTGTTATGGAGAAATAAGAAAACAGAATATAAAAAGCGGGGTTTTTCTTTGATAATATGTCTGTACTGTGATAAGATAAAAACAGTGTTCCTGCAAATGAGTGCAGGCGGAAGGGAGAATTTATGGCACACAGGAAAGTAGTGCTTTGTCTGTTAGGCGCGACTCTGGCAGCATCCCTGTTCAGTGGATGTTCCGGAAAAAAGTCGGACCCTGTTACAGTTACAGTATGGACATATTATAATGGCGATCAGCTGGATACTTTTAAAGACTTGACAGAGAAATTTAATGACACAGTTGGAAAGAAAGACGGCATCACCGTAGAAACCAAGAGTCTTGGAACCGCAGAAGATCTGGAACAAAATGTCCTTGCTGCAGCGGATGGTGAGGTAGGGGCGTCCGAAGTACCGAATATTTTTTCGGCTTACTCAGATACAGCCTATACCATGGATCAGAAGGACATGCTCGTAGACCTTTCCGGTTATCTTACAGATAAAGAAAAAAGTGAATATGTAGAAGAATATCTGAAAGAGGGAGATTTCTCGGACGACGGAAGTAAAATGTTCTGACGTCCAATCAGGAGCTGTCAGCTTTGCAGGAATATGTCAATGAGGAGGCACAGAACCTTATTGATTCCGGACAGATCCGAATTGAAGATATCGGAAATAATAAAGAATCTTATCTGCCGCTGATGGAAAATATCTGCAGCAAAACCGTCCGGTAAAGAAACTTTCTGATGAGGTAGAAGAGGCACAGAAGAATAACAGCACTTCGCTCCGCTTTTCCGACACGGGAATCCGGGAACTTGACCAGTTTGCCGGAGCAATTACGCAGATGAACCAGGACATGCTTACCATATCTACGAAGTTCTTAAGGATCATGGAAATGGCAAGTGTAGAACTTGGAGGTTTTGAAGTTCGATCGGAGAATGAAAGCGTTTATGTAACAGATAACTTTTTTTCTATGCTGGGCAAAAAGGAACTGTCGGAAAAATCAATGACAGGAAAAGATTTTATGGAATTTTTGGATTCCTATAATAAAAGCTGCCATCACACGGTTAGAGGAGATGGTTCCAGAGTTTACAGTGTGATCCATAATAGCGGAGAAATACGATATGTCCGCATGGAGATCAAGACAGAACCGGATCGGCAGATCGGCCTTGTGGAGGATGTTACAAAAGTTACCAGGGAGCGTATGAATATTGAACATGAAAGGGATTATGATACGCTTACAGGACTTTACAACAGGCGGGCATTCCAGAGAGAAAGTGAAAAACTGTTCCGTGAGCATCCGGAGAAACACAACTGCGAAAGCAGTTTTTGCAGTTGATGAAGAGGGAAGATATTGCCTATTATTATCAGCCTATTGTATCGGCGGTTACAGGTAAGATCAGAGCTCTGGAAGCATTGATGCGTGTAGAAATGTCAATGCTGAAATCCCCGGAAGATGTATTGTGTCTTGCAAAAGAAGAAAAATGCCTTCATGATCTGGAAAGAATCACTTTTTTCTGCGCGGCAGAAGGATATTGCAGACTTCGGGCAAATGGAAAAGTAAGAGGTGATGAGCTTCTGTTTGTAAATTCCATTGCAAGTGAGAACATGACAGATGAGGAATGCAGAGAATTCAGGCAGAGATATTTGGATATCCGGTCTCAGCTGGTTCTTGAGATCACAGAACAGGAACTTCTCAGCAAAGAAGCTCTTGAAAGAAAAACGTCAAAAGGATTTCTGGGTGCGGTCGCTCTGGATGATTATGGAAGCGGATACAACAGTGAAAAAAGTCTTCTGGCACTTTCACCGAAGTATATTAAGGTGGATATGGTGATCATCCGTGATATTGATACGGATATAGATAAACAGCAGATCGTAGCAAACATTGTGAAGTATGCACATCAGCGTGGAATGTATATTGTTGCGGAAGGCGTGGAGACAGCGGAAGAGCTTAAAAAAGTTCTTGAGCTGGAGGTAGATCTGCTTCAGGGATATTATCTTTCACGGTCGGCAGCAACGCCTGGAGCGATTAATCCGGATGCTTTGAAGATCATTGAAGAAAACAGGAAAAGATAAAAAAGAAAGTCGGGAAGAGCAGGTTTTCCCGGCTTTTTTTATACATATTTCTCCCAGTTTTTCACATAATAACCATACGGATAAAAGATAAACAGATAAAAGATACAGGAGGAATATTAGAAGATGAAAGCAACGGGAATTGTTCGTCGGATCGATGACCTGGGCAGGGTGGTGATCCCGAAAGAGATACGTAAAACGCTGCGGATCAAAGAGGGGACACCGATGGAGATCTATACAGACCGGGAAGGACAGATCATTCTGAAAAAATATTCGCCCATCGGAGAGTTGAATACTTTTGCCCGGGAATATGTGGAGGCACTGGTGCAGACTACCGGGCTGGCGGCATGTATCACAGATCGTGATCTGGTGGTGGCGGCAGCAGGAAGCGGAAGCCGGGAACTGGAAGGAAAAGAGATCAGCCGGGAACTGGACATGGTTATATCCGGGCGGGAAGGAAAGATGATCGATGGAAAAAGTCGGGATAATATATCGGTCATTTCCGGAGATATGGATTCTTACTGCGGAAAAATGATACAGCCGATCCTGTGTGCCAGTGATGCCATCGGTTCCGTGATCCTTCTTGGAAAAAATGAGAAAACGATCCTGGGGGATAAGGAACGGGTTCTTGTCCGCACAGCGGCCAGTTTTCTGGGACGGCAGATGGAGCAGTAAAGCAAGTCTGCTGTGCAGATGTAATGTTGCTGTTCAGGGTGGCGGCGAACATCTCGCGGGAAAGTTGTGGTATTCTTCCAGAGTCAGGTTGGTGATGGTAAGCCAGGAGGCCAGCGGTTTTGTCACATAGCGGATATGCCAGGGCTCATAGGGGACGCCAGTGATCTCCTCCCGGTTTTTCGGATACCGGAGAATAAAACCGTAGAGCGGAGCGTTCTTTTTCAGCCACCTGCCTTCACCGGTTTCGGAAAACTTTTCGGAGAGTTCCATATGGATGGAAGGACAGGAAACGTCCAGAGCAAGTCCGCTCTGATGCTCACTTGTTCCTGGCTTTGCCACAAAAGGGCTTCCTGTAAAAAGTTCCTGTTGCCGCCTGAAAGAGCGGTATCCGGAAACTGCCCACAGATTCAGGCCACATCGGTGGCAGGCGTGAAAAAGCTGGGAGGCGGCTCTGGCGGCCTGACATTCCAGCAGTCGTTTCGGATCGCCAGGGGCAGCTTCAAATGGCAGACCGATATCAATGAGATGCTCCGGTACAAAGGTTTCCGGCAGAGGATGCTCCCGGTTGATCAGACGGATGTAAAAATCTCTGTGCATAAAAAACCCCCTTTCCTTATCCATAAGCTTATGAAAAGGAAAGGGGGTTTATGATTGGAGATTTTTTTCTTTTACAGAGTTTTTTCGCTCATTTCTTCCAACAGAGCTTTTTTCATGTCATAAAGCGGCTGGGAAAGATCTACATATACTTTCTGAGGATTTACAAAACGTCTGGACTCATCCCACAGTGTGTTCTGTTCCTGCCTGCAGTAGTCACGAAGCTCCATGACGGATGGAGATTTGTAAATGCTCTTGCCGTTTTTGATCACTGGAACAAGAAGCTCTCGAAGTTCGTAGGTTCCGCCCAGGACTTTGGTCTTTTTCCATGTGTCAACCGGGTCGAAGATAACCATGGTTTCTTCCGGATCAAATTTCTCATCTGCCAGGCAGATCAGGTCTGCTTTGATCTTTCCGGTCTTCTTGCTGTAGATACGGTATACCGTCTTGTTGCCCGGGTTGGTAACTTTCTCTGTGTTTTCGGAAAGTTTGATCTTCGGCTGGAAGGTGTCACTGTCAGCGTCTTTTACAGCGGCAAGTTTGTATACGCCGCCGAATGCCGGATTGTCATCGGCTGTGATCAGTTTGGTTCCGACACCCCAGGAATTGATCTTGGCATCCTGAGCTTTCAGGCTCTCGATAAGGTATTCATCAAGATCGCTGGATGCAGAGATGGTAGCATCGTCAAAACCGGCAGCAGCCAGCATCTTGTAGGCTTTTTTGGAAAGGTATGCAAGGTCACCGCTGTCGATACGGATTCCGTAATTCTTCAGCTGGATGCCTTCCTCACGCATCTCTTCGAATACACGGATTGCGTTGGGAACACCGGATTTCAGGACATCGTAGGTGTCAACCAGAAGAGTACAGGAATTCGGGTAAAGTTTCGCATAAGTCTTAAATGCGGTGTACTCATCCGGGAAGCTCATGATCCAGGAATGAGCATGGGTTCCAAGAACAGGAACGTTAAACATCTGGCCGGTCAGTACGTTGGAAGTACCGGCACATCCGCCGATCACTGCAGCTCTGGCACCGAAGATTCCGGCATCCGGACCCTGGGCACGGCGAAGACCGAATTCCATGATCGGATCACCCTTGGCTGCGTGGCATACACGTGCTGCCTTGGTGGCGATCAGGCTCTGATGGTTCATGATGTTCAGAATTGCGGTTTCTACAAGCTGAGCCTCCATGATCGGTGCGATAACTTTGACCATTGGTTCTCTCGGGAAGATTACGGTTCCTTCCGGGATCGCGTAGATATCACCGGTGAATTTGAAGTTGCTCAGGTACTCAAGGAAATCTTCCTCAAAGATGCCAAGGCTTCTCAGATAGGTGATGTCTTCTTCTGCGAAACGGAGATTCTCGATGTATTCGATCATCTGCTCCAGTCCGGCACAGATAGCAAAACCACCGCCACATGGATTGTTGCGGTAGAACATATCAAAGATAACAGTCTGGTTGGTCGGGTTTTTGAAATAGCCCTGCATCATGGTAAGCTCATAGAGGTCCGTGAGCAGAGTAAGGTTATTTGCTCGCATAAAGTTCTCCTTTAAGTGCCTCCGGATATTGTGACCGGAGGAAAATACACGGTAGTTTCCGTTCTTTTTTTATAAGGCTTATTATAACACAAAGGAGGGGATTGTAAAATTTTTTTTACAGAAGGGTCAGATTTTTTGATGTGCATAAAAATGGATAATTTTCATACTTTTTTTATTAGAAAAAGGTTACATAAAATTGACACCGGAAAATGAATGGATTATTATAAATGTATAAAAAATTTGAGCAGGAGACGGCAATGGGTGATAATATTTTTCTGAAGGAAATGAAAGAAATCCAGTTTGAGGATTATTTTAAATATGATGCCAAATGCAGAGGAAATCTGGGAGATGAGCTTCCGGTAATGGTATATCGGATGCTGGAGTATTCCCTGAAAGACGAACTGAAAAACCGGTTTGGAAAAGAGGTTCAGATTGAGGTATTCCGGAGTGCAGGACGTAAAGCCGGAGAATATTTTGCAAAAAACATGCTGGATCTGGATGTGCCGCTGGATCAGTTTGTCAATGAACTTCAGAAAAAAATGCAGGAGCTGAAAATCGGGGTTCTCCGTATTGAGGATGTAAATGAAGAAACCGGAAAAATTATCCTGACCGTTGCGGAAGATGCAGACTGTTCAGGGCTTCCTGTTCTCGGGGAAACCGTATGTAATTATGATGAAGGTTTTATAGCAGGAATCCTTTCTCTGTACTCCGGAAAGCCGTACACGGCGGTAGAAGTTGACTGCTGGGCAACGGGAGACAGAGTTTGCCGTTTTCATGCAGATGTACAGGAATGATCGGAATAGAGGTTTGATAAATGGAAGACAGAAACTGCGAACTGTTATTTGAATATCTGAGATCAATTTTATACGACTCTGAGGTAAAGCCTTTGGAGATAGACAGTCTGGATGAGCCTTTTCAGAAACTCGGAATGGGTTTGCAGTATCTGGAAACGGCAGTAAAGGAAATGAAACAATGTTCTGCCGCATTATCCAAAGGAGACCTTTCCAGCTTTAAGCCCGCCAGAGAGAATTTTCTGTGTGAAAATCTCAAAAATATCCATGCGAACCTGAATCATCTGACCTGGCAGGCCAAGCAGGTAGCCAAGGGGGATTATTCCCAGACAGTTTCTTATCTGGGGGAATTTTCGGAAGCTTTTAATACCATGACAGAGCAGCTCCGGGAAAGAGAAAAGTCCCTGAAGCTTATTGCCGAGCAGGAGAAGAAACATGCAGAGATGGCGGAGAGCTACAGCCAGCTTCTGATGGAACTGATCGCGAGAAGTGAAAAGTAGATCCTGGTGATTAGTCTGGACGGAAAGAGCCTTCTGTACAGCAACCGGAGAACGGAGGATGAAGTACGGAACTGGGATGTTTATAAGCAGTGGATCGGTCAGATTGAGCAGAAAACGCAGAAGAATAACAGACGAAAGGAACTGTATGAATGGAAGTGGGAAGCAGAAGATTCTGATCACCGATTTTATGCCATTACTACCGGCAAGATGAAATGGCAGGGTGAATGGGCTTATGTGAATATTGTTCAGGAAGTTACAGAGACGAGAGTTAAGGAAGAACAGCTGAAAGCAGAAGCATACCAGGATATGCTTACCAGGATCGGAAACCGTTTTTATCTGAAAGAAAAGGCAGAAGAGATTCTGCAAACAGGGGAGCAGATTTCGGTCTGCTACTGTGACCTGGATCACCTGAAATATATCAATGATACGTTTGGACATCAGGAGGGTGATGCATATATCCGCTTTTTTGTCAGGATCGTAAATGAAAATATCCGTGAAGAAGATATTTTTGCCCGGATTGGTGGAGATGAATTTTGCATTCTGATGCGGGATTGTGCAGGCGATGATGCAAGGAAGCGCCTGTCAGATATTCAGAAACAGTTTGTCCTGAGAGAAAAAACAAATTATGCCCGCAGTTTCAGTTGCGGAATTGTAGGAGTTCCCCGGAATCATGATAAGGTAGATCTGGATACATTGCTTCATGAGGCTGACGAAGTGATGTATAATCAGAAGAGGGAACATAAAAAAGAATATCAGAGTGAACTTGGAATATAAATATTTGTTTTACTGTATAACTGAAAAATGCCGGGAAGCCGCATAAAATAAGGCTTCCCGGCACTTTGGAAAAGTTTTTTAGAAAAAAATAAAAAAATTTAAAAAAAGGGGTTGCAATTTTAAAAAAGCTGTTATATAATATCATTCGTCGCAAGCGATAAGGCAAGCGAAACAAAAACACATAGGGCTATCGCCAAACGGTAAGGCAACGGACTCTGACTCCGTCAGTTCAAGGTTCGAATCCTTGTAGCCCTGCTTCTTGAGCACCTCGATGAGAGGTGCTTTTTTGTTCTATGAAATAAGAGAAAAAACAAGTGTGTTTCTTTAGAACAAGTGATACAATAAATTTGCAGACAGTATAACAGGAGGCACATTATGAGCTACAGTTTTGAAAGTCGCGTAAGATTCAGTGAGATCGGAGAGAATGGCTGCCTGACGCTGCCGGGAGTTCTGGATTATTTTCAGGACTGCTGTACCTTTGAATCTGAACAGACAGGTCTCGGAATGGAAGCATTAAAGGTACAGAAAAGAGCCTGGGTACTTTCCGCATGGCAGGTAATTGTGAAGAGATATCCGAAGCTTGGTGAAAATATAAAAGTAACGACCATTCCTTATGGATTCCGTGGTTTCATCGGAATGCGTAATTTTATTCTTGAGACAGCGGATGGCGAGAGACTGGCCTGGGCGAATTCTTACTGGTCCTTTATCAACACAGAGACAGGACTTCCGGAAAAGCTGACAGCAGCAGATACCGACCCTTATGACCTGGGCGAGAAGATGGAAATGGATTATGCACCGAGAAAGATCGCACTTCCGAAAGAACGGAAGCCGCAGGAATCTTTTGCCGTACAGAAACATCATCTGGATACGAACCACCACGTAAACAACTGCCAGTATATCCGAATGGCAGCTGATTTTCTGCCGGAGGATTTTGCGGTCCATCAGCTTCGTGTGGAGTACAAGAGACAGGCTGTCCTTGGAAATGTAATGATTCCGGAAGTATATATGGAAGCAAATAAGGCAACGGTAGTTCTCAATGCGGAAGATCAGGAACCCTACGCTGTGGTGGAATTTACAAAGTAATCAGAGCTGTTTTAAACAGCATGGATATATTACGAAGTGGATTGTAAAGACACTTTATAAAAGGGAGGAAACGCAATGCTGGAAAAATTAAAAGAAGAAGTTTACAGAGCAAACATGGATCTGCCGAAATATGGCCTGGTTACGTTTACCTGGGGAAATGTCAGCGGCATCGACAGAGAAAAAGGACTTTTTGTCATCAAACCAAGCGGTGTGGATTATGATAAACTGACACCGGAAGACATGGTTGTTGTTGACCTTGAGGGAAACAAGGTTGAGGGTAAATACAATCCATCTTCTGATACAGCCACACATGTGGTACTTTACAATGCGTTTCCGAATATCGGAGGTATTGTGCATACTCATTCATCCTGGGCTACAAGCTGGGCACAGGCAGGAAGATCCATTCCGTGTTACGGAACCACACATGCGGACTATATTTACGGAGAAGTTCCATGCGTGCGTAACCTGACAAAAGATGAGATCGAGGAAGCCTATGAGAAAAATACCGGTATTCTCATTGCCGACTATTTCAAAGATAAAGATTACGAAGCAGTTCCGGCAGTCCTCTGCAAAAACCACGGACCGTTTACCTGGGGAAAAGATGCACATGAGGCTGTTCACAACGCAGTTGTCCTGGAAGAAGTTGCCAAGATGGCTTCCCGCTGCGAGCTGATCAATCCGGATGTAAAACCGGCGCCGCAGGAGCTTCAGGATAAACATTACTACAGAAAACATGGCGCAAATGCCTACTATGGACAGGGAAATAAATAAGAAAAAAAAGAAGCAGAAGAATGTCACATGGAAAAGTGTGGCATTCTTTTTTTGTGGAATATAAATTGTGGAGAGGTGCCGTTTACGGGCGGGCAGTAATTCAGAATGGAATAACTGTTTTACTGATACAATAGTGTCCTGTAAAAGATACTATCCAGGGTAAAACAATGAAGAAATGTTCATTTTTTGTCGAAAAAAACCAGATTTGCTGACCTTTAACACAGGTGCCATCAAAATATGTGCTAATGTCAAGAAAAATGCAGAACATTAACACATTTTGGAAAACAGGTGGCAGGATGAAAATTTACACTTATCAGGGAAGAAAGAACGTTTCCGGAGAAAAAATACGTCAGATGAGAAATATAAAACGGATGTCACAGTCAGATCTGGCGGCAAAAATGCAGGTGGAAGGTGTGATGCTGGAACGTGACAGTATCAGCAGGATCGAAGGCGGAGAACGTTTTGTGGCAGATTATGAACTGAGAGTGTTTGCAAAAGTGCTGGGTGTGGATGTGAAGTGGTTGCTGAACGAAGAGTGCTCCTGAGATCAGCAGCATGATAATTGGTATGACTGATATTTATACAGCAAACTACTTGATATTTATGTCGGAAACTGCTACAGTATAAAGAAAAAAGGCGACCGGGAAACCTTGCGGGGGTAAACGGTCACGGATAAAGAGATAGAGGCGCGGATTTTATCAGTATTTATGGACGAGAGGCCCTGGCAGGCTGTCCATAAAGAAAGGAAAATCTGCCGAAGTGCTCTGAAAGGCCAGATGACAGGGTACTGGGATAACGCAGAATATGCGTTGTACTGTCACGGATGTGGAGCGCTATCGTAAGTTGAATAAAGAAGATTATTTAACCGGAGGTGTTCTTAAGAAGGGACAGCCTCCGTTTTTTTGTCCCCGAAAAGGGAGGAGAAAAATGAGTAAAAAAGCAGGAACAGCATTGTCTGTTATGGCAATGGTATTCATGGGCGCACTGGCAAGTCCCCTGACTGTGCTGGCTGCGGATGCGGAGGAGACTTATCAGCCTGCTCTGTATGCAACAATCTGGGCACTGCTTCCACCTCTTGTAGCGATCATCCTTGCGCTGATCACAAAAGAAGTATACAGTTCTCTGTTTGTGGGAATTGTAGTAGGAGCACTGCTTTATTCCGGATTCAAATTCGAAGGAACCGTAACACAGATTTTTGAGGGAGGAATCATCAAGGTTCTTTCTGACAGCTATAACGTAGGTATCCTGATCTTCCTGGTAATCCTGGGATCTGTGGTATGTATGATGAACAAGGCCGGCGGCTCCGCCGCATTCGGACGATGGGCCAGCAAAAAGATCCACACTCGTGTGGGCGCGGAACTTGCAGCGATCATCCTTGGAATCCTGATCTTCATTGACGATTATTTTAACTGCCTAACAGTAGGAAGCGTTATGCGTCCGGTAACTGACAGACATCACGTATCCAGAGCGAAATTTGCATACCTGATTGATGCAACAGCTGCTCCGGTATGTATCATCGCACCGATCTCATCCTGGGCAGCAGCAGTCAGCGGATTCGTAGAAGGACAGGATGGACTTGCAATCTTTGTAAGAACCATTCCGTATAACTTTTACGCAATTCTCACGATCGTAATGATGGTTGGCATGGTGCTGATGAAAACCGAATTTGGTGCCATGAAAACACATGAGATCAACGCACTGAACGGAGATCTTTATACAACATCTGCAAGACCTTATGAGAATGCAACGGATGATGAGACACCGAATCCAAGAGGAAGGGTGATCGATCTTGTGATCCCGATCGTTGTGCTTGTTATCTGCTGTGTCATCAGTATGATCTACACAGGAGGATTTTTCAGCGGAACAGATTTTGTTACCGCATTTTCACAGAGTGATGCCTCTACAGGCCTTGCAATGGGAAGTGCCTTTGGTCTGGTGTTTGCCATTATCTTCTATATGATCCGCCGTGTGGTCAATTTCAGAGACTGTATGGGATGCATCCCGGAAGGCTTCAAGGCTATGGTACCGGCGATCATGATCCTGACCTTTGCATGGACACTGAAGGCTATGACAGACTCACTTGGTGCAGCGGTATTCGTAGAAGAAGCAATGCGTTCTGTTGCCGGTGGTATTGAAGTTATCCTTCCGGCCATTATTTTCCTGGTTGGATGCGGACTTGCATTTGCTACAGGTACTTCCTGGGGAACTTTTGGTATCCTGATCCCGATCGTTGTTGCGGTATTTGAGAAATCCAGCCCTGAGATGATGATCATTTCCATGTCCGCCTGCATGGCAGGTGCAGTTTGCGGAGACCACTGCTCACCGATCTCTGATACAACGATCATGGCTTCCGCAGGAGCACAGTGTGATCATGTGACTCACGTTTCCACACAGCTTCCGTATGCGATCCTGGCTGCGGCAGTATCCTTTGTAACTTATATTGTTGCAGGCTTTGTAAAAACAGCATGGATCGCTCTTCCGGTGGGAATCGTGCTGATGCTGATTGTACTTTTTGTCATCAAGATGAAAAACCCGATGCCGATTGAGAAACCGACAGAATAAATTAATAAAAAAACAGATGGACCGGATGCGGATCACAGATATCCGCATAACCGACCGATAAAAGGCAGTGACGGAAAGAAATTTCCAAAGCTGCCTTTTTTGTGCTTTCTATAATAATTCTCTTATGTTATAATGCAGGACAGACAGCAAACAGTAAATGAACATATATATTTTTTAGGAACAGGAGTAAGAATGATAGAATTAGGTAAAAAACAGAAATTACTGGTTGTAAAAACCGTAGATTTCGGAATATATCTTGGAGAGGACCGAAACGCACCTCAGAACGAGCGTGTGCTTCTTCCGTCCAAACAGGTGCCGGAAGGAACCAAAGTAGGTGATGAGATCGAGGTATTCATCTACAAAGATTCCCAGGACAGACTGATCGCTACTACTCGTGAGCCGATGCTCCAGGTAGGACAGACAGCAGTCCTCAAGGTTAAACAGGTCACCAGGATCGGAGCTTTTCTTGACTGGGGACTGGAGAAGGATCTTCTTCTTCCGTATCATGAGCAGACTAACAGAGTCCGTGAAGGTGAGGAATGTCTGGTAGCTCTTTATGTAGATAAGAGCAGCAGACTCTGTGCAACTATGAAAGTGTACCATTATCTTTCCACCAGAACTCCTTATGTACCGGGAGATATGGTGAAGGGCCGTGTCTATGAGATCAGCGGAAACTTCGGTGTATTTGTTGCGGTAGATGATAAATATTCCGCACTGATCCCTGCAAGAGAGGCAACCGGCAAGTACAGACCGGGAACCGTTCTTGACCTTCGTGTCACAGAGGTAAAAGAGGATGGAAAGATGAATGTCAGTGACCGTCAGAAAGCTTACATCCAGATCAATGAGGATGCAGAGAGCGTACTCAGCGTAATCGAGGAATTTGCAGGCGTGCTGCCGTTTGATGACCATGCTTCACCGGAAGTCATCAAGAGAGAGTTTGGCCTCAGCAAGAACGCATTCAAGCGTGCAGTGGGCCATCTGATGAAAGAAGGAAAAGTAGAGATCCGTGACAGAAGGATCTACATTAAAAAATAACAAGGTGTTGACCGGCTCCGGATCAGACACGCTCCGGCACGTTCAGAGAAAAGTGCAGAGCGGGGAGGATCCGGAGCCCTGTTTTTACAATAAGGAGAGAAAAATTTGGAGTTTACACATTTACATGTCCATACAGAATACAGTCTTCTGGATGGCTCCAATAAGATCAAAGAATATGTGGCCAGAGTAAAAGAACTGGGTATGGACAGCGCGGCGATCACCGATCATGGTGTTATGTACGGTGTGATCGATTTTTACAGGGCTGCCAGAGAAGCCGGGATCAATCCCATCCTGGGATGCGAGGTTTATGTGGCTCCGGGTTCCCGTTTTGACCGGGAAGTGGGAAGTGGCGATGACCGTTATTACCATCTGGTTCTGCTGGCCGAGAATAATCAGGGATACAGCAATCTGATGAAGATCGTATCCAAGGCATTTGTGGAAGGCTTTTATTACAAGCCACGTGTGGATCTGGAACTTCTGGAAAAATATCACGAGGGGATTATTGCCTTAAGTGCCTGCCTGGCAGGAGAGGTCGCAAGGTATCTTGCCCGTGGAATGTATGAGGATGCAAAAATCGCAGCCCTGCGTTATCAGGATATTTTTGGAAAAGGAAATTTCTTCCTGGAGCTTCAGGATCATGGAATTCCGGAGCAGCAGACGGTAAACCAGCAGCTTCTCCGCATGCACAGAGAGACAGGAATCGACCTGGTTGCTACCAATGACGTGCATTATACCATGGCTGAGGATGCGGAGCCCCATGACGTGCTCCTCTGTCTGCAGACCCAGAAAAAACTCAGCGATGAGAACAGAATGCGCTATGAGGGCGGCCAGTATTATGTGAAATCTCCAGAAGAGATGGCGAGACTTTTTCCATATGCTCTGGAAGCTCTGGAAAATACCCACAAGATCGCGCTGCGCTGCCACGTGGAGATCGAATTCGGCGTGACCAAGCTGCCGAAATATGATGTGCCCGACGGACTGACCTCCTGGGAGTATCTGAACAAGCTTTGCCATGAAGGGCTGGAACAGCGTTATCATCCGGTAACCGATGCGCTGAAAAAACGCCTGGATTATGAGCTGTCCACCATCAAAAACATGGGATATGTAGATTACTTCCTCATTGTGTGGGACTTCATCAAATATGCCAGAGACAATGATATCATGGTCGGCCCTGGACGAGGTTCTGCCGCAGGAAGTCTGGTTGCTTATACCCTTGGAATCACCCAGCTGGACCCGATCCGGTATGATCTTCTCTTTGAGCGTTTCCTGAATCCGGAACGAGTATCCATGCCGGATATTGATGTGGACTTCTGCTTTGAACGAAGACAGGAAGTTATCGATTATGTACGGCGGAAATATGGCGATGACTGCGTGGTTCAGATCGTTACCTTCGGTACTTTGGCAGCCCGCGGTGTGATCCGTGATGTAGGCCGTGTTCTGGACATGCCTTATGCCCAGGTAGACACCATCGCCAAGATGGTTCCACAGGAGCCAAATATCACCATTGATAAGGCACTGGGAATGAATCCGGAGTTCCGGAAAGCCTATGAGGAACAGGAAGATATCCACCGCCTGATCGACCTTGCCAAGCGTCTGGAGGGTCTGCCAAGACATACTTCCATGCATGCAGCAGGTGTTGTGATCAGCCAGAAAGACGTATCGGAATACGTACCTCTTTCCAGAGCCCAGGACGGTTCCATTGTCACGCAGTTTACCATGACAACACTGGAAGAGCTGGGACTTCTGAAAATGGATTTCCTGGGGTTACGTACCCTGACCGTTATCCAGAACGCGGTAAAAATGATAGAACAGAGTACCGGCGTTTTCCTGGATATGCAGAAAATTGATTACAACGACAAAAAAGTACTGGATTCTCTCGGAACAGGACGTACTGACGGCGTGTTCCAGCTCGAGAGTGCCGGAATGAAAAACTTCATGAAGGAACTGAAGCCTCAGAGCCTTGAGGATGTCATCGCGGGAATTTCCCTTTACCGTCCGGGTCCCATGGATTTCATTCCGCAGTACATCCGCGGAAAAAACCGTCCGGATACCATCCGTTATGACTGCCCGCAGATGGAGCCCATCCTGAAGCCGACCTATGGCTGTATCGTATACCAGGAGCAGGTTATGCAGATCGTCCGTGATCTTGCAGGCTATACTCTTGGACGAAGCGACCTGGTGCGCCGTGCCATGTCCAAGAAGAAAGCTTCTGTTATGGCAAAAGAGCGCCAGAATTTCGTTTACGGAAATGTGGAAGAGGGGGTTCCGGGCTGTATCGCCAACGGCATTTCCGAGGAGATCGCAAACAAGATCTACGATGAGATGACAGACTTTGCGAAGTATGCTTTCAATAAGTCTCACGCTGCCGCTTATGCGGTGGTTTCCTATCAGACCGCATATCTGAAATACTACTATCCGGTAGAATTCATGGCTGCGCTGATGACGTCCGTTGTGGAAATGCCAAACAAGGTAGCGGAGTATATTTCCGTATGCCGTCAGATGGGAATCCAGATCCTTCCGCCGGATATCAATCATGGCATGTATGGTTTTTCTGTTGACAACGGTGCCATCCGCTATGCACTTTCTGCTATCAAGAGTATCGGCCGCCCGGTTATTGAGGGGATTGTGCGGGAACGAGAGGAGCACGGGGAATATACTTCCCTGAAAACTTTTGTGGAGCGAAATATTGATCAGATCAACAAACGTGTTGTGGAAAATCTGATCAAGGCCGGAGCACTGGACTGTCTGGAAGGAAACCGGAAACAGAAGATGACCATATATACGCAGATCATCGACAGTATCAACCAGGACAAAAAGCACACCATGGCCGGACAGTTGAGCCTTTTTGATATTGCTTCTGAGGAAGATAAAAAGGAATTTGAGATCCGTATGCCGCAGGTTGAGGAATATCCGAAAGAGATCATCCTGACCTTCGAAAAAGAAGTTCTTGGCATTTATCTCAGCGGCCATCCACTGGAGCGCTACCGGAATATGATGGAAAAAATGATCTCTGCAAAAACGTCGGATTTCCAGCCGGATGATGAAACCGGAATTCCGGAAGTCTACGATAACCAGAAAGTGATCGTAGGCGGAATGATTACGGATAAAACCATAAAATATACAAAGAATAATAAGGTAATGGCGTTCCTTACCGTAGAAGATCTGGTAGGCACCGTGGAAGTTGTGGTATTTCCGCGTGATTACGAAAAATGCCAGATGTTCCTGAACGAAGATGCCAGACTTTTCATCCAGGGAAGAGTATCTGCGGAAGACGACAAAGCCAGCAAACTGATCCTGGAAAAAGTCCGTACCTTCGATGATATGCCAAAAGAACTGTGGATCCAGTTCGAAAGCCGGGAAGACTACGCAAAAGCCGAGACCGGTCTGGTAGATGATCTGATGTCATCCAGAGGAAACAGCAGTGTGGTTATTTATCTCAAAGATGTCAAGGCAATGAAGAAACTTCCGCCTGCCTATCAGGTCCATATCGAGGATTCCTGGCTGGAACACATGTGTGAAAAATATGGAAGTTCCAATGTTAAAATTGTGGACAGAGTATTGAAAAACTTATAAAAATGCTATAAACTATATCCGAATATGTGTATTACAATAGGTTGTTTCATAAGATGGAGGATAACAATATGGCAGAGAACAAAATCAAAACGATCGGCGTTTTGACCAGTGGCGGTGACGCACCTGGAATGAATGCTGCAATCCGTGCTGTTGTCAGAAGAGGATTAAGCAGCGGACTGAACGTAAAGGGAATCTATAAAGGATACAGCGGTCTCTTAAATGAAGAGATCAGAGACATGACAGCAAGAGATGTTTCCGATACGATTGAGCGAGGCGGAACAATTCTTTATACTGCCAGATGTGCAGAGATGAGAACAGAGGAAGGACAGCAGCAGGCTGCAGAGATCTGCAGAAAGCATGGAATCGACGGCCTTGTTGTTATCGGTGGAGACGGTTCCTTCGCAGGTGCTCAGAAACTTGCGAACCTTGGAATCAATACCATTGGCCTGCCGGGAACCATTGACCTTGATATCGCATGTACCGAGTACACCATCGGTTTCGATACAGCTGTAAACACAGCGATGGAAGCCATCGATAAGGTACGTGATACATCCACATCCCATGAGAGATGCAGTATCATCGAGGTTATGGGACGTAACGCCGGATACCTTGCAGTATGGTGCGGTATCGCAAACGGTGCTGAGGATATCCTGATCCCGGAGAAATATGATTACGACGAGCAGAAGCTTATTGACAATATCGTAGAGAGCCGTAAGAAAGGCAAGAAACACCATATCATCGTAAATGCTGAGGGTATCGGCCATTCAGAGGCTATGGCAAAACGTATCGAGGCTGCAACAGGCATCGAGACACGTGCAACTATCCTTGGTCACATGCAGCGTGGTGGAAGCCCTACATGTAAGGACCGTGTATATGCGTCCATGATGGGTGCTCTTGCAGTAGACCTTCTTGTTGCCGGTAAACGCAGCCGTGTTGTTGGATATCGCCACGGTGAGTTCGTTGATTTTGACATCAATGAGGCTCTTGCAATGCAGAAGAATGTAGATTCCTACATGTGGGAGGTTTGCAATTCTCTTTCTCACAACTACAGTAAATAAAAAATATGAACTTGAAAAAAGTTTCAGACGGATTGCATAAACTGAATACGTCACAAATAATTGCCCTCGGCTTTGCGGGGGTGATTTTTGTAGGCGGATTTATTTTGTGGCTGCCGTTCTGCAGTGCACCCGGGCAGGCTGTTACCTTCCCGGATGCTGTTTTTACAGCGGCAACCAGCGTATGTGTGACGGGACTTTCCACAGTTGTTATGGCAGTCCAGTGGAGCCCCATTGGAAAAGCGGTTATCCTGTGCCTGATACAGATCGGCGGGATCGGACTGATCGCACTGGCGAATATGATATTCATCAGCCTCCGGCGGAAAATTTCCCTGAAAAACCGGCGGATCATCAAGGAATCCTATAACCTGGATGAAATGGGTGGAGTCGTGGCTGTAGTCCGCAGTGTGGTGAAATGCGTGTTTCTTGCAGAAGGAATCGGTGCGGTCCTGTATGCGTTTTGCTTTGTACCGGAATTTGGAATAAAAAAAGGTCTGGTGCATGCCATATTTCTGGCGGTATCTGCATTCTGCAACGCAGGGATCGATCTTTTCGGGGAAACAAGCCTTTCGGTATATGTGAGCAATCCGCTGGTCAATATCACTACGATTGGCCTGATCATTGTGTCAGGTCTTGGATTTATCGTCTGGTGGGATCTGTGGGATAAATTCCGCAAGGTTCTGAGAAAAGAGCTCTCCCCATCCAGAGTTTTTCGTGTACTGCGGCTTCAGAGCAAGCTGGTCCTTACGATGACCGGGATCCTGGTATTTTCAGGAGCATTTCTGGTATTTATCTTTGAATCCGGAAACCCTTCCACGCTAAAGGGGGCACCACTGGGAACAAAGCTCATGGCATCCTTTTTCCAGTCAGTGACAACACGTACGGCGGGATTTTATACCATGGATCAGTCGCTTTTGTCCACACCTACCGTGATCATCTCACTACTGTGGATGTTTATCGGAGGATCACCCATGGGCACTGCCGGTGGTGTGAAGACTACTACCATTGCGGTTCTGATCCTTTCTATTGCAGCATATCTTCAGGGAAAAAAGGATGTAGAGGTATACGGCCGCAGGATCCGTGAGAGCTATCTCCGTTCTGCCATGGTTGTTGCAGGAACCAGTGTGTTGATCCTTTTTACCATGACGGTGCTTTTGTCCGCAGTAATGCCGGGAGTGGATCTGGCAGATGTTTTATATGAGATCACTTCTGCGGGGGCTACAGTAGGACTTTCCAGAGGACTGACACCTCAGCTGAATGTGGCAGGCAAGTGGATTGTGATCCTTACCATGTATCTGGGACGTATCGGACCACTGACACTGGGAACTGCAGTTGTGGTGCGTGTGCGTAACAGGCCGGGAAGCACGACTCATCTCGGGGAAGAAGATATCATGATCGGTTAAACAGGAGAATAAAATGAAAAATAAATCTTTTGCTGTGATCGGGCTTGGACAGTTTGGAATGACTCTGGCGGTGACGCTGGCAGAGTCCGACTGTGATGTCCTTGCCATTGACGACAAAGAAGAAAATATCGAAGAGATTTCCGAAAAAGTAACCTACGCGGTGAAAGCAGATGTCCGTGAACCTGGAATCCTGAAAGCACTGGGAGTTCAGAATGTGGATGTGGCCATTATCGCAGTTGCCGAAAATCTGGAAGCCAGCATTTCCGCAACCATGCAGGCCAAGGATCTGGGAGTTCCCTTTGTAGTTGCAAAAAGCATGAATTCTCTTCATGGACGTATTCTTGACAAAATCGGTGCAGATAAAATCATTTATCCGGAACAGGCCATGGGACTCCGTGTTGCCAGAAATCTCCTGTCCGGCGGATATCTGGATGTATTTGAACTTTCGGCGGAATTCAGTATGGCGGAGTTTTCCATTCCGGAGTCATGGGTTGGAAAAAGCCTGATAGATCTGAATGTACGTGAGCGTTTTCACATCAATATCATTGGTATTAAACAGGGCGAAAATGTCACAGTAGATCTGAAACCGTCCGAGCCGCTTCCGGACCGCTGTTCCATAATCGCCATTGGAAAAAATAAGGATCTTAATGCGGAACCGGCGTTTATGAAGTGATTTTTCGAAGATTCCGTAAACAGGATAAGTGCAAGGAGTAAGATAAAAAGTATGATAACCAGCGTATCAAATGCAAAAATAAAAAATGTCATGCAACTGAACCAGAAGGCAAAAGCCAGAAGAGAACAGGGACTTTTTGTGGCAGAAGGCCGGAAGATGTTCCTGGAAGCACCGGAAAACTGGGTTTTTCAGGTGTTTGTCTCTGAGACTTTTTCCCAGGATGGGGAACTGATGGCTCAGGTAGAGAAATATCCTTATGAGATCGTGAAAGATTCCGTATTCCGTCAGATGTGTGATACCAAGACTCCCCAGGGAATCCTTACCGTTCTGAAACTGCCTTCCTGGAGCGAGGAAGAAGTACTGGCAGGAGAAAATCCTCTGGTCATGGTCCTTGAAGATCTTCAGGATCCGGGAAATGCGGGAACCATTCTTAGGACCGGTGAGGGTGCCGGCGTGAGCGGCGTTTTTCTTACAAAAACCTGTGTGGATATCACAAATCCCAAGGTGATCCGTTCTACCATGGGCTCCATTTACAGAATGCCTTTTCTATATGTGGAAGATGTGGTATCATTAGAAAAGAAGCTGAAAGAAAAAGGAATCCGCAGTTTTGCAGCTCATCTGAAAGGTGAGAATTCCTACGATCATGAATCCTATAAAGGTGGTACCGCATTTTTTATCGGAAACGAGGGAAAAGGTCTTACAGACCAGGCTGCGGACGCAGCAGACTGCCTGATACGCATCCCGATGTGCGGAAAAGTAGAATCGCTGAATGCTGCTATGGCATCGGGGATTTTGATGTATGAAGCTGCAAGACAGAGAAGAGAATAAGAGAGGAGGGGTTTTATGACACCTTTGGCCTGGCTTGGAATACTGGCAATTTTACTGGTAATTGAAGCGATCACGGTAGGACTTACCACTGTCTGGTTTGCAGGCGGTGCTCTTGTGGCGTGCATTGTCTCGTGGCTCGGCGGGGGAATTGTTGTACAGCTCCTTTTATTTTTCGGAGTTTCCGTGGTGCTTCTGATCTTTACCAGACCTCTGGCGGTTCGCTACATGAACAAGGGCGTGGAGAAGACCAATGCAGAGAGCCTTCTGGGAAAAAGGGCCGTAGTGATACAGCCAATCAACAACCTGGCTCAGACCGGGCAGGTGCGGATCAATGATATCGAATGGACGGCACGTTCAGCCGACGAATCGGTTGAAATACCGGCCGGTGCAGTAGTTGAGATCAAAGAGATCCGCGGAGTGAAGCTGATCGTAAAAGAAGATAATAAGGAGGGCTAAAATTATGGGTGGAGTTATTGTTTTGCTTGTAGTCATCGTTCTTGTATTGTGGGTACTTGCATCCTGCATTCGCATTGTGCCGCAGGCTTATGCTGTGGTACTGGAACGTCTTGGCGCTTACAAAGCTACCTGGAGCACAGGTATTCATTTCAAGGTTCCGTTCATTGAGCGTGTTGCAAGAAGAGTAAACTTAAAAGAGCAGGTTGTGGATTTTCCACCGCAGCCGGTGATCACGAAAGATAACGTAACCATGCAGATCGATACCGTTGTATTTTTCCAGATCACAGATCCGAAGCTTTATGCATATGGCGTTGAGAATCCGATCATGGCTATCGAGAATCTTTCTGCTACAACACTTCGTAATATCATCGGTGATATGGAACTGGATGAGACACTGACATCCCGTGAAGTCATCAACACCAGGATGAGAGCTTCCCTTGATGAAGCTACAGATCCATGGGGAATCAAGGTGAACCGTGTAGAGCTTAAGAACATCATTCCTCCGGCAGCCATCCAGGATGCCATGGAGAAACAGATGAAAGCCGAGCGTGAGAGACGAGAAGCCATCCTGAAAGCAGAAGGAGAGAAACGTTCTACCATCCTTGTCGCAGAAGGTAAAAAACAGTCCGCGATCCTTGACGCGGAGGCTGAGAAACAGGCAGCGATCCTTCATGCGGAAGCACAGAAAGAGCGTATGATCAAAGAAGCAGAAGGACAGGCACAGGCAGTTCTTAAAGTACAGCAGGCAACTGCGGAGGGACTTCGCATGATCAAAGATGCAGGAGCAGACGAGTCCGTTCTTACCCTGAAGAGCCTGGAAGCACTCACAAAAGTTGCCGACGGCAAAGCAACGAAGATCATTATTCCGTCCGAGATACAGGGCATTGCAGGGCTGGCAACATCCCTGAAGGAAATCATGACAGATAAACCGGCAGAGCAGAAATAAATCTGCAGCCGTGAGGAGGATATATTATGAATCTTAAAGGAAGAAATTTCCTGACACTGAAAGACTTTACACCGGAAGAGATCACTTATATGATCGATCTTGCAGCGGACCTGAAAGCAAAGAAAAAAGCCGGAGAGCTTCATGAGTATTACAGAGGCAAGAACATTGCCCTGATCTTTGAAAAAACAAGTACAAGAACACGCTGTTCCTTCGAAGTAGCTGCTCATGATCTGGGAATGGGTTCCACTTATCTTGATCCGACAGGTTCCCAGATCGGAAAGAAAGAGAGCATCGCAGATACAGCAAGAGTTCTTGGAAGAATGTATGAAGGAATTGAGTACCGCGGATTTGGCCAGGATATTGTTGAGGAGCTTGCAAAACATGCAGGGGTTCCGGTATGGAATGGTCTGACAAACGAGTATCATCCGACACAGATGCTTGCAGATATGCTGACAGTACGTGAGCATTTCGGCAAACTGAAAGGCCTGAAACTTGTATACATGGGTGATGCCCGTTACAACATGGGTAACTCCCTCATGGTTGTATGCTCCAAACTTGGTCTCGATTTCGTAGCCTGCACCAATAAAAAATATTTCCCGAATGATGAACTGGTAGCACAGTGCCAGCAGTGGGCAAAAGAGGCAGGTTCCACCATCACTCTCACAGAGGATGTAGAGGCAGGAACCAAAGATGCAGACATTATCTACACAGATGTATGGGTATCCATGGGCGAGCCTGACGAAGTATGGACAGAGCGTATCCATGACCTGACACCATACAAAGTTACGAAACATGTAATGGAGAACGCCGGTGAGAAGGCAATCTTCCTTCACTGCCTGCCTGCATTCCATGATCTTAAGACAAAGATTGGAAAAGAGATGGGCGAGCGTTTCAACCTTACAGACATGGAGGTTACAGACGAGGTATTCGAGTCTCCGCAGTCCAAGGTATTTGACGAAGCAGAGAACCGTATGCATACCATCAAGGCTGTGATCGTTGCTACATTAGGAGAGCCGGAGAAATAATGGCAGAGTTATTTAATGAAGAAATAATTTCACAGGCAACACATACAAAATGGGCGGGCAAAACCGTCCATTTTGCAAGAGAAATTGATTCCACCAACCTCTGGGGCAAACGTGCCTGGAAGGAAGAAGGAGCGGGACATGGTGAGCTTTTTGTGGCAGAGTATCAGTCCGCAGGCCGTGGACGTTTTACAAGACGGTGGAGTGCACCGCCAGACAGTGCCATCACCATGAGCATTCTTCTCTGCCCGGAATTTTCTCCTCAGAAAGCGCCGATGATGACACTTGTTATGGGACTTTCTGTTGCACAGGCAGTTGCGGATCTTGGTCTTGATGTAGGAATCAAATGGCCTAATGACGTGGTAGTTTCCCGCAAAAAAATCTGTGGGATCCTTACCGAGATGACCATGAAACAGGATAAGATCGGCTGTGCGGTCATTGGCGTCGGGATCAATGTAAATATGGACAGTTTTCCGGAAGAAATGGCGGACAAAGCTACCTCCCTGTATCTGGAAAGCGGACATCTTTTTGACCGGGCAGAGGTAACCGGACTTGTGATGAAGCGTTTTGAGGAAAATTATGAGAAGTTTGTGGAGACAGAAGACTTAAGCGGCCTGAAACCGGATTATGAGAAACTTCTGGCCAATCTGAACCAGCCGGTACGTGTGCTGGATCAGAACGATCCGTACGAGGGAATCGCAAGAGGAATCAACGCCGGCGGGGAACTTCTGGTGGAACGTGCAGACGGCACCATTGAAGAAGTAAATTCTGGAGAAGTTTCTGTGCGAGGACTGTACAGCTATGTGTAAAAATAGAGAAATACAGATCGGATAAAATTTCCGGCAGTAGTTTTTCGGCAATGTTTTATGATGAATTTATGTTATAAATAAAGGAGTATTTATGTATCAGGATAACATTGTGCTCTGCGGAGCAAGCTCATATGAGCAGAAATATTATTTTAACCAGGATTTTGCGTCCCTTCCGGAAGCAGTAAAGCAGGAACTGCAGATCATGTGCGTGCTTTTCACAGAGGATGTAGGCGGGATCCTGACACTGGAATTTGACGAGGACGGAAGCCTGCAGTTTAAGACAGAAGCACTGGAGGCAGATGCCCGTTTTGATGAGATCGGAAGTGCGCTGAAGATCAAGGAACTCCAGCGTGACAAAAGAGAGCTTCTGGAATCTCTGGAAATGTACTACAAAGTATTTTTCCTGGGAGATATCCCGGACGAGGAACTTAAGAAAAAAGCAGATACAGTTGAGGACTGATACATGAAGATGCAGTGGAAGATCGGAAATGTGGAGATCCCGAATCCCTTTGTGCTTGCGCCGATGGCCGGGGTTACAGATCTGGCATTTCGAAGACTTTGCAAGGAGCAGGGAGCAGGACTGATCTGTATGGAGATGGTCAGCGCCAAGGCAATTTCTTTTCACAATAAGAATACAGAGGCACTGATGGAGATCAATCCAGGGGAGCATCCGGTATCCATGCAGCTTTTTGGCAGTGAGCCGGATCTGATGGCAGAGGTGGCAAAAAGTATCGAGGAGCGTCCTTTTGACATTCTCGATATCAATATGGGATGCCCTGTCCCCAAGGTGGTAAACAACGGGGAAGGCTCCGCACTTCTGAAAAATCCTAAACTGATCGAAGAGATCGTACGCAGTGTTTCCGGCGCCATTTCCAAGCCGGTGACTGTGAAAGTGCGTATCGGTTTTGATGATAAAACACCGGTGGATGTGGTGGAAATCGCCAGACGTGTGGAAGATGCCGGGGCAGCAGCCATTGCTGTACATGGAAGAACCCGCCAGCAGTATTATTCCGGACAGGCAGACTGGGATGCCATCCGCAGGGTGAAGGAAGCGGTGACGATTCCCGTGATCGGAAACGGAGATATCATTTCACCGGAAACCGCAGCAGCCATGTTTAAAGAAACCGGCTGTGATGCGGTGATGATCGGCCGTGCAGTACGTGGAAACCCGTGGATCTTCCGGGAGCTGAACCACTATTTTCTTACCGGAGAAAAACTTCCGAAACCAACCGTGGAGGAAGTTTGTGAAATGATCCTGCGTCATGCCAGAAACCAGATCGAAATCAAAGGTGAATATATCGGAATCCGTGAAATGCGGAAACATGTAGCCTGGTATACGGCAGGCATGCGGCACAGTGCCGGAATCCGGAGAGAATCCAACAATATTGCAAGTTATGAAGAACTGAAAAAACTTACAGATATGCTTCTTGAACGATAAAGAGGAAGAAACCGCCAGGGCTATTGACAAGGAACAGAACGCGTGCTACAGTCAGTGGGTCGGTCAGAAAACATAAGAGCTTTACAGGAGAAAAAAAGTACAGATGCCAGATAAAATAGCAGTTTTGATACCTTGCTATAACGAAAGTAAGACTGTAGCCAAGGTTATCCGTGATATGCGAAAAGCACTTCCGGAGTCTGTGATTTACGTATATGATAACAATTCCACAGATGGTACAGACGAGATTGCGAGGAAAGAAGGGGCTGTTGTCCGTTATGAATATCAGCAGGGAAAGGGCAACGTAATCCGCAGTATGTTTCGTGATATTGATGCACAGTGCTATCTGATGGTTGACGGGGACGACACCTATCCGGCGGAATTTGCGGCACAGATGTGTGAGAAAGTTCTGAAAAACGGAACAGACATGGTTGTCGGAGATCGCCTGTCCTCTACATATTTTACAGAGAACAAACGTCCTTTCCATAATTTCGGAAACAGCATTGTCCGTGGTTCTATCAACCGCCTTTTCAAAAGTGATATCAAGGACATTATGACCGGATACCGGGCAATGAGTTACCGCTTTGTAAAAACATTTCCGGTCCTTTCCAGAAATTTTGAGATTGAGACAGAAATGACGATTCATGCCATTGACAAGAACATGCAGGTAGAGAATGTGATCATTGAATACCGCGACCGTCCGGAGGGAAGCGAATCCAAACTGAATACCTACGCAGATGGATTTAAAGTGCTGAAGACGATCATGAGAATGTTTAAAAATTATAAGCCGTTGGAATTCTTTTCTATTATAGCAGCGGTGCTGTTTGTAGTCGGGATGGCATTTTTTATTCCGGTACTGATTCACTTTCTGGAAGTGGGAACTGTGAACAAACTGCCTACACTGATCGTAAGTGGATTTGTGATCATGACAGCGATTATCTGCTGGTTTTCCGGAATTATCCTGTCTACACTGGTCAATCAGCACAAGCAGGATTTTGAGTTCCAGACACAGATGGTAACCAACCGGTATAAAGACCTTTTCCCGGAAGAAAAATAAGAAACAGAAATAAGAAAAAATGCTGCGAAAAAACCGTGTGGAAATTTAAATTTTCCTGCGGTTTTTTCTACATTTTCAGGGCCCTTTTTTCGACGTGGAATGCTTGACAATACAGGGGCTTTTCGGTATAATACAGGAATTGTGAATATCCTGAGGTTTTTACGCCCTTTTTTAGGAAAAAGAGCTCTTGGGAATGGTAGCAACAGAAATATCCGAGGCTGTATTTTTTCAGAAAAAAACAGCGCGGTTTTGAAAGGAAGTAAGGCAAAATGGAAGAAGCAAAGAAGAACTTACTCACATACGCAGGACTTAGAAAACTGGAAGACGAGCTGCACGATCTGAAAGTTGTTAAGAGAAAAGAAGTTGCAGGAAAGATTAAAGAGGCCAGAGAGCAGGGAGACCTTTCTGAGAACGCTGAGTACGATGCAGCAAAAGACGAGCAGAGAGATATCGAGGCACGTATCGAGGAGATCGAGAAGATCCTCAAGAATGCCGAGGTTGTAGTAGAGGACGAAGTTGATCTTGACAGAATCAGCGTAGGCTGCAAGGTTAAGGTTCATGATTATGAGTTTGATGAAGACATGGAGCTGAAGATCGTAGGTTCCACAGAGGCTAACAGCCTTGAGGGTAAGATCTCCAACGAGTCTCCGGTAGGTAAGGCGCTGATCGGCGCTCACACCAACGATATCGTTGAGGTTGAAATGCCGTCCGGAATCATGAAATACAAAGTTCTTGAGATCCAGAGAAACGTATAAAACAGGTAACGGAGCGGATCGCACATATCCGCTGAACGATAGATAGATTAAGGAGGCCAACAAGTGGCAGAGCAGAAGAAGCAGGATGTAAACCAGCTGCTTAAGGTACGTCGTGACAAACTGGCAGACCTTCAGGCAAACGGCAGGGACCCGTTTCAGATCACAAAATTTGATCAGACACATCATTCCCTTGAGGTAAAGAAGCTTTATGAAGCACATGAGGCAGAGCTTCTCAAAGACCGCAAGGAGCTTGACGTAACAGGTCTTGATGAAGAGCAGGCAAAAGAGGCTCAGAAGAAGGATTATGAAGAAAGAAGAAGCATCATGGACGCAAGCCCGATCCACGTAGCGATCGCAGGACGTATGATGTTCAAACGTGTAATGGGAAAAGCTTCTTTCTGCAATATCCAGGACTTACAGGGTAATATTCAGGTTTATGTGGCGAGAGACGCCATTGGAACCGATTCCTATGCAGATTTCAAGAAATCTGATATCGGTGATATTTTTGGTCTGGAAGGATTTGCTTTCAGAACAAGAACAGGTGAGATCTCCATTCATGCAGAGAAGATGACTCTTCTTTCCAAGAGTTTACAGATCCTTCCTGAGAAATTCCACGGGCTGACAGATACAGATACCCGTTATCGTCAGAGATATGTGGATCTTATCATGAACCAGGACAGCAAGAATGTATTCATCAAACGTTCCCAGATCATCAAAGAGATCCGTAACTTCCTTGCAGGACGTGACTTCATGGAAGTTGAGACACCAATGCTGGTTTCCAATGCAGGTGGTGCCGCAGCAAGACCGTTTGAGACACATTATAATGCGCTGAACGAAGATGTTAAGCTTCGTATTTCCCTGGAGCTTTATCTTAAGAGACTGATCGTCGGCGGACTTGAGAGAGTTTACGAGATCGGCCGTGTATTCCGTAACGAGGGTGTTGACACCCGTCACAATCCGGAGTTCACTCTGATGGAGCTTTATCAGGCATATACTGATTATGAAGGAATGATGGAACTGACAGAGTCCATGTTCCGTTACCTTGCAGAGAAAGTCTGCGGTTCCACAAAGATTTCCTACAATGGTATTGAGATCGATCTTGGTAAGCCGTTCGCACGTCTGACCATGAACGATGCCATCAAGAAATATACAGGAATCGATTTTGACGAAGTAGCAGATGATGAGGCAGCAAAGAAACTTGCTGACGAGCATCATATCGAGTATGAGGACCGTCATAAGAAAGGTGATATCATCAACCTCTTCTTCGAGGAGTACTGTGAGAAAGAGCTGATCCAGCCGACATTCATCATGGATCATCCGATCGAGATTTCTCCTCTGACCAAGAAGAAACCTTCTGATCCGAACAAGGTAGAGCGTTTCGAGCTCTTTATCAATACATGGGAAATGTGTAATGCATATTCCGAGCTGAACGACCCGATCGACCAGAGAGAGCGTTTCAAAGCACAGGATGCTCTTGCAGACGCAGGTGATGAGGAAGCCAACCACACAGACGAAGACTTCCTGAACGCACTGGAGATCGGTATGCCGCCAACAGGTGGTATCGGATACGGAATCGACCGTCTCGTTATGCTCCTGACAGACAGCCAGGCAATCAGAGACGTACTTCTGTTCCCGACAATGAAGAGCCTTGACTCTGATAAGAGCGCAGCCAAAGCAGGCGATACTGCAGAGGTAGCAGCAAACGACAACAACGGATTCTTCACACCGAATGAGAAGATCAACTTCTCCAATGTAAAGGTTGAGCCTTTATTTGAAGAAGATGTTGACTTCGATACATTCAGCAAATCTGACTTCCGTGCAGTTAAGGTTAAAGAGTGTGTTGCAGTTCCGAAGAGCAAAAAACTCCTTCAGTTCACACTGGACGACGGAACAGGCACAGACCGTACCATCCTTTCCGGAATCCACGCTTACTATGAGCCAGAAGAACTGGTAGGCAAGACCCTGATCGCGATCACAAACCTGCCACCACGTAAGATGATGGGAATCGAGTCCTGCGGTATGCTGCTTTCCGCAGTAAATAACCTGAAGGATTCTGAGGATGAAGAACTTCATCTGATCATTGTTGATAACCATATCCCGGCTGGTGCGAAACTGTATTAATATGAAATTATAAATAAGAAAAATGAAAGCACTTCTTGGAGATTGATCTGGGAAGTGCTTTTATTGAATCATAAAAGAGGTAGTGTCTATGGAAAAAGACCCGTTTAAAGAGTATTTGCGAGAGTCTGAACCAGATAAAGCGTATAAAGGTTATGCTTGGAGTACAGCAATTGGGCTTCAGGCAGTGGACGGACTTAAACCATCTAAATATTTGGTTGATACTGCCATTCAGAATATTGAAGGCAAAATCACGATGAAAGAAGCACAAAGCCTTATTGATAGCTACTATGAAGAAAGACCAGTACATTTGTCTGATGATGAACGTACCGAGGAAGCAGATAAGGTTTCTTCGCGTATTGCAGAACTTCTGTCCGAAACAGGGTTTTCATTTTCTCCAAATGAATATATCTCTATCCATCGCAAACTTTTCCAGGGAATCTACGAACATGCCGGAAAGTTCAGGGATTATAACATTACAAAGAAAGAATGGGTGCTTGATGGCGCAACTGTTATGTATGGTAGTGCTTCAGAACTGAGAGCAACGCTGGAATATGATTTTTCGCAGGAGAAAGCTTTTAGCTATAAAGGTTTGTCAATGGATGAAATTATCCATCATCTTGCGATATTTATTTCAAGATTATGGCAAATCCATATCTTCGGAGAAGGTAATACAAGAACAACGGCAGTGTTCTTTATTAAATATTTGCGGATGCTTGGATTCTCAGCGACCAATGACATTTTTGCAGAAAATGCGTGGTATTTCAGAAATGCACTTGTCCGTGCAAACTATACGAACTTACAAAAAGGTATTCATGAAACCACAGAATATCTTGAAGTATTTCTCAGAAATCTACTTTTAAATGAAAAAAATGAACTCCATAATCGCAATCTTCATATAAGTGGACTTTGGAATGGAAAAAAAGTGGATATTGGAGAAGAAAAAGTGGACATTCAAGACGTAAAAGTGGACATTGAAAGAGTGCTTTCTGAAAAATGTAACGACTTTTCGGTAAGAACAACTATTCATATCCACAGACTTTTCGAGAAATTTGGTTTTGAAGAAGTATTCGGCAGAAGTGCAGTTATGGAACTTCTTGAATTAAAAAGCTCAGGAGCATCCAAACTTCTTTCAAATCTGGTACAGGCAGATATTATTGAACCAGTATCCGGTCACGGAAAAGGAAAGTACAAATTCAAAAAATAATTAGAAGAAAAAATGTATATATGAGAGGAACTGTCTATGAAACAGGTTTTAGTAAGATAAGCGGGAATCCTCGGTAATTCAATTGCCGAGATGAAAGCGTAAACTGTGCATATCTGCACATTATAAGTAAAAT
>NZ_WQQB01000041.1:0-1175 GCF_018785565.1 Blautia sp. MCC283
CCCCTTTTCTAGTAAAATAAAAGAAAAAGGGGTGTTATTTATGCAGGAATTATTAGAGTGGATGGAATACATTGAAGATACTCGTCAGCAGACAAAGGTTCGTCATACGTTGAAGGATATTCTTGTCATTGTGTTGTTTGCAACTCTTGCGAATGCGGATGACTGGGTTGAGATGGCATTGTTTGCAGAAAGCTATCAGGATTATCTTCGAAAGTATATTGAACTAAAAAACGGAATCCCCTCTCATGATACGATCCGGCGTGTCATGGGGATGATATCGCCCGAAATTCTGCAGCAGCTCTATGGAAAATGGCAGGAGCGGCTGGATAAAAATGATGGAGAACTGTTGAAGAAGATCATCTGCATAGATGGAAAAACGATGTGTTCGAATAAACGTGGAGAAGAAAAAGCAAGTCACATTGTTTCTGCATGGAGTAAGGAAGATGGATTTTGTCTGGGACAGAAAGCAGTCAAAGAAAAAAGCAATGAAATAACAGCGATTCCAGAGCTGTTGGAAAAAATCCAGATAAAGGGTCAGATCATTACGATTGATGCAATGGGAACGCAGACAGCGATCGCAGGAAAAATCAGGCAGAAACGAGCGGATTATGTTCTGGCATTGAAGAAAAATCAATACACAATGTACGAAGATGTAAAAGAATACTTTTCGAATGAGGAGTTTCAAAAAGAAATGCGCGAAAAGGGGGCATATAAGAAGACCCGTGAGAAAGCCCATGGGCAAATTGAGATCCGAGAGTATTATCAGACGGAAGATATCCGGTGGCTGAGCCAAAAGAAGAATTGGAAAGGCCTGAGAAGCATTGTAATGGAGAAGAAACGAATAGAAAAAGCAGGAAAGATAACGTATGAATATCGATATTTTATAAGCAGTTTAAAAACGGATATCAACGAAGTCAGCCGAGCGGTGCGAGGTCATTGGAGTATAGAAAGTATGCATTGGCATTTGGATGTAACATTTCGGGAGGATGCAAATACGACAATCGATAAAATGGCGGCACAAAATTTGAACATTATAAGAAAATGGAGCCTGAGTATTTTGAAACCAGCAGAACTATCAAGACATAAGTTGTCAATGAGAAAGAAAAGGTTCGTAGTAAGTTTGCGTCCAATTAAGTATTTAGAAGAGCTTTTAGAAGCTTAAAAAGTAGAAAAAA
>NZ_WQQB01000003.1:0-41391 GCF_018785565.1 Blautia sp. MCC283
ATTTAGAAGAGCTTTTAGAAGCTTAAAAAGTAGAAAAAAATAGAATTTGCAGTTGCTAACCATTCATGCGTTTGTCGTGAACCTTCCTACATATACATTGACAAATTTCCCTGTTATGATATACTTTGATGATAAAACTATTTTATATTAAAATCATTTAAAGAACGCAAATGAATGTGAGGATCTGATCATTATGAAGAATTTTAAAATCGGTGATAAACTTACGAAATTTCCCCTGATCCAGGGTGGAATGGGCGTTGGCATCAGCCTTGGCCGTCTGGCAGGCACCGTTGCAAAGGAAGGCGGGATCGGAATCATTTCCACCGCTCAGATCGGCTACCGGGAAAAGGATTTCGACCGGAATACCGAAGAAGCCAACCAGCGGGCTATCCTGTCCGAGATGAAAAAAGCACGCAGGATTTCTCCTGACGGTATCATCGGCTACAACATCATGGTTGCACTGAAGGAGTACGCATCTCATGTAAAAGCCGCTGTCCATGCCGGCGCTGACCTGATCATCTCCGGTGCAGGACTTCCTACAGAGCTCCCTGCTCTTGTCAGCGGAAGCAAAACAAAGATTGCCCCCATCGTCTCAACGGACAAATCTGCAAAGGTTATCCTGAAATACTGGGAAAGAAAGTACAAGCGCACTGCAGACCTTGTGGTGATCGAAGGTCCCCAGGCAGGCGGTCATCTGGGCTTCCACAAGGAAGAGCTGGATTCCTATACACCGGAAGCCTACGACAATGAGATCCGAAAGATCGTCCAGACTGTAAAAAGCTATGCCGCAAAATTCGGCACGGAAATCCCTGTAGTAGCTGCCGGCGGCATCGCCACGCACGAGGATGTAAAGCATGTCCTTGATCTTGGTGTGGACGGCGTTCAGGTCGCCACCCGTTTTATCCCAACGGAAGAATGTGACGCAGACATCCGGCTGAAAGAATCCCTGATCCACGCCGCAAAGGACGACATTGCCATTGTAAAAAGTCCGGTAGGTATGCCGGGACGTGCCATTATGAATCCCTTCATGCAGCACGTCATGGCCGGAGAAAAGATCCCGCACAGTCCCTGCCACCGCTGCCTTGCCAAATGTTCTCCCGGCGAGATCCCTTACTGCATTACAGACAAGCTGATCGCCGCCGTAAAGGGCGACGTGGAAAACGGCCTGCTGTTCTGCGGAGCAAAGGCCTATATGGCAGATAAGATCGAAACCGTGCACGATGTGATCGCTGATCTGTTTGGCACAGAATCGGAGTGCATCCGGCTGTCATAAAGATAAACCTGCGCGGTCAGGCACACCTAAACAAAAAGCCCCTGCTTTCATTGCTTTTCGCAGTGAAAACAGGGACTTTTTGTTTTTCTACCGGTTATCGATCTTTTCAGGGTACATGTCATGCTCTGTCAGACGTTTCCAGGCAATCTCCTCCCATCTGGTTCCGGTCTTTCCGTAATTGCAGTATGGATCAATGGAAATGCCGCCTCTCGGCGTAAATTTTCCCCAGACCTCAATGTATTTCGGGTCCATAAGCCGGATCAGATCCTTCATAATGATGTTCACGCAATCCTCATGAAAATCTCCGTGATTGCGGAAGCTGAAAAGGTACAGCTTCAGAGATTTGCTCTCCACCATTTTTTCACCGGGTACGTAGGATATCGTGATCGTCGCAAAATCCGGCTGTCCGGTAATGGGACAAAGGCTTGTAAATTCCGGGCAGTTAAATTTTACAAAGTAATCGTTGTCCGGGTGCTTGTTCAAAAATGTTTCCAGTACCTCCGGAGCATAATTGTCCGGATATTTTACTTTCTGATTTCCGAGAAGGGTGATCCCTTCTTTTTCCAGGTTTTCTCTGCTCATATTTTTTTCCTTTCTATGGTCAGGCGGATATTTATGATCCGATCTATCTGTCAAGTGCCGGGTCCTTCACTCCATTGAGACGGAATGCCTCTGCTCTGTCAATACAGGTTCCGCACACACCGCAGGGCTTTTCGCCGCCTTCGTAACAGCTCCAGGTCAGTTCATAAGGAACATTCAGCTCCAGGCCGGTTTTTACGACCTCTGCCTTTGTGCAGCTGACAAAAGGCGCCTCAACCTTCAGCTGGCCGCCGCTTCCCTGATAGATCGCCTCGTTGATCGCATTGTGAAACGCACTGCTGCAGTCCGGATATGCATTTCCGGCTGCATCATCCGCATGTGCTCCGTAATAGATCACACTGCAGTTTTTTGACAGCGCAATACTTGCTGCCGAGGAAAGAAATAATCCGTTCCGGAACGGCACATAGGTTGAAACCGGTGAGCCATCGGTTTCCTTCAGCTGCTCTGCATAGCTTTCGTGCGGGATCTCTCTGTCTGAATGCTTCAGCAGCGAGCAGTCACTGTACCGGAAGATCGGCTCCAGATCCAGATAAAGATGCTCCACTCCGTAATATTCTGCTGTTTTTCTGGCAGCCTCAATTTCTTTTGTGTGCTTCTGTCCGTAAGCTACTGTTAATGCAATTACATTCTCTTTTCCATATTTGTTTACGGCAAGCCCCAGGCAGGTGGTGGAATCCACACCGCCGCTTGCAAGTACAAGTGCTTTCATAGCGTTCTCCTTTTCTGCGGTATTTCTTGTTATATTGTGATATGTTTTCCTGTCATACTCCCCGTTTCTGCGGGTCCCAGATCACCTTATGAAGCTGGATCTGAAGCTTTACATCGTTGAGCTTTTTTTCCATAAGGAAATCCACGATCTCCACCGGCTGGATCCTGCCGAAAACAGGGCTGAAATAAACTGCCGTTTTTCCGACCAGCCTGTACTTTTCCAGGATTTCCAGAGCTTTTTCCATATCTCTGCGGCTGCTGACCACGAATTTCAGCGTATCCTCACTGCCCAGAAGCTCCAGATTGGAAAGGAGCATCTCTTTTTCCATGACGCTGTCCGGTGTTTTATAATCCATGGTAAAGGACGGACGTTTTTTTAATATATGATAAGGCTTCAGATCTACGCTTCCATTGGTCTCAATCTCCACCCGCTGGGATGGATCCTCCAGGATTGCCTCGATCAGCTCCTCCATGCCTTTCCGTAAAAGTGGTTCCCCGCCTGTAAGTGTCACATTTTTTACGCCTGTTTCACGGATCCAGGAAAGGATCTCTTCTTCTGTCAGCCTTTCACTCTCACATCCCGGCTCATTTGCCCAGCTGGTATCACAATAGCTGCACTGAAGATTGCAGCCCTTAAACCGGATAAAAGCGGCAAGCTCTCCTGCCCGTCTGCCCTCTCCGTTGATGCTGACAAATTTCTCTACAACCTGATAGGTACTCATAGCCATACCGCCTCCGTTTCTTCTTCCGTTTCCCGGTAAGCTGCACAGTTATTTGGTGTTTCGTAAACAACAGCTCTTTTTACAGGATAGCCCTTTTCTTCCATTTTCCTGAAAAAATACTCTGAAAAATTCTCTGCTGTAGGGCGAAAGGGAACCTTCACCAGATGAAAGCCTTCTTCATCCAGTGCTTCCAGGGTTTTCGGACGTAATGTATTTTCTTCATAGATCAGCGTGTGATCCATGGAATCTGCCAGCTCCCGAAGATCCTTTTTCAGATCTCCGAAGTCTACCAGCATCCCTCGCCCCTGGCCGTTTTTCTCCAGCTTCCGGCTTTCGATCTCAATCTCCACATGCCAGCGATGGCCATGGATATTGGAACATTTGCCGGTGTAACCGGACAGAAAGTGTGCCGAATCGAAATCTGCTTCTGTTTTTAACTGATACATAAATTTTTCCTCCTTCTGGATCTGTCACACCACCCGAATATTTCCATAAATAAAAAAAACCGGGATTCCCGGCCTTGATCCAGTTAAAGTAAAAAAAGGGCAGACCCGCCACGAGTCTGCCCTGATTCTCACATCTTCTTCAGCCCTGGTTTTATTTATAGACAGGATGGTACAAACGAACTGTCTTATATTAATTTGTATGGTATTTCCGGAGATACTGCATCAAACGATAAATCGAACCAGATCATCCGCGTTCGCTGCTCACTCATGAGCGCAGTCGCTCCGCAACGATCTATGGGAACTTTCAACTCCGGAATTACGGTAAATTTTCTGCAGAATTATCTTCTTCCGCAGCACTTCTTATATTTCTTACCGCTTCCGCACGGACACGGATCGTTGGGATAGATTTTTCTTGCAGATGCCGGCTGCATCGGCATTGCTGTCGGCACAAAGCTGTTCGGCATTGCAGTGTGCGGCTTGCCTGTGGCAAACGGCCATACTGCTCCTGAAATCTCATTCGGTGTGTAACCGCGGAATTCCAGCATTCTTGTGTTATTGTTTGCCTCCATGATCAGCTTTGTAAATTTCTCAAGCTGCTCATCGTTAAACTGGATCCCCTTCTGGTTCAGGTTTTCCATGATTGCTGACATTCTGCCATCCATGGAGCATTCTTTGTAAATAAAGAACAGTACCTGATCCTTCACTGCATCGGAAACCTTTATCTCATCCAGCAGGAATCTGCCCAGTCTCTGGTAAGAAGCAGATTTTGTTGGATACCCGTTTTCGGAATAATCCAGGATCTCATCTACAGACGGAATATAGAATTTCCGTCCACCCTGACGTCTCTCGATATCCTTGTAGATGTTATTGACCAGTGCGGATTTCAGAATCAGCTGATCCTCCGCAAGCTCACAGATACAGGCCTTCTCCGGAATGGTATGATACAGCTCGATGAAGCTGTCATATCCGATGTCAAAACCTTTTCTCTGCTTAAACATCTCATATACGGTCTTTGCCGGTGCAGATACATACAGATAGCTTACCATAATAAGGCAATCCTTCAGCCAGTTTACTTGGCTGCGAAGTGTCTGGAACTCCGGTGTATTGATCTGATCGTAAACAGCTGCAACCTCTGCCGGAACTTCTGCGTAATCATCACTGTAGGAAACAAGGTAGCCCATATCGTTCAGCCATTCTAATGTATTCCACTCATCCTCTGTAACATGGAAGCATTTTCTCTGAATAGCCGCCTCAAAAGCCAGTACCTCCTGATCGTCTGCTACGAGGAAGCTTGCTTTCATAACCTCCGGTTTAAGAACCTCTGCGGCAACCTTTGCGGCGATCTCTTCCTGATCCATTCCCTTGCAGTGAAGTCCAAGCTCACCTGCAATGCTGAGAAGGTCTTCTTTACGATAGGACATGAGGAAATCTTTTACTGTAGGATTTCTTCTGCTACCTGTGGCTGCCTCATCTGCTTTTGCAGCTCTGGCTGCTGCCTCTACTGCCGCTACTGTTGCAGCAATGTCTTCAGATGCTTTGGCTGTTTCCACCTCAGTTTCAACTGCTGCAGTGCATCCCAGCTCTGGTGCCTCTGTCCAGTACGGATCATCCTCACCCTTTACTTCTTTTACAATAGAAGGAGCTTCTGCTGTTCCCTCGTCTTTCTTCTCAATATCAACTCTGTATTCCGGAGCTTCCTTATCCGCACCATACTGACGGAAGGTAAACCATTTCTCAGAATCCATAAGCTCTGCAGTCTCTGTCTCGCCTGCATTTAATAATGTGAAATTATTCTTCACTTCTCCGTCACCGTTCTCACGGATCTGTACTTTTTTCTGAAAAAATTCAATCTCATATAGGCTGCCTGCCGGATACTGAACCAGTTTTTCAAGCATGGCTGCCATATTTGCAAATGTAACGTCAGCCGCAACAGTACAACGTCTCCATACCGGCGGTTTCGTTCCTTTTCTTGTGATTTTTAACTGATAAAACATTCCTGTGTTCCTCTCCTGTAAATATATGCCGGATCAGGAGATACGAATAACTCCTGATCCGGCGTAAGCAACTTCCCCTATGTTATACAAAAATAGAGAAATTGTCAATATTTGAGAGGCTTCTACAACACAATATCATATTTCTCAACCTGGATCACAGCATTTCCGTCACTGTGAAACAGGATCTCATCTGCTTCCACTGGTGTTGGGATCACGGTAGTCGCAGTTTTGCTTCCATCATTGATAAAAAGCTCTATGGAGCTTCGATCCAGGATAAAACGCAGCTTCAGATTTTGTCTGTCATCTGTGATCTGGAGCTTTCTTGTACATACAACATCACGCTGCACCCCGCTCCAGGTTCTGTCGATTTCCAGTATCTGTCTTTTTCGATCATAGGTAAAGACCGTTGTATATTCTTCATTGCGTGCAAGCTCGATCCGGAACTCATTGTACACATCCAATGCTTCCTGATTTGGATTTCCGGAGTTCCTGCTTCCATCCATGATGCCATCTGCGTTCTGCAGTTCCACAGTCAGATCGATCATTCGGCCACGGACGCCTTCAAGGCTTAAGCTCTCACCCACTTTTACATTCTCATAACAGCAACGGTTTTTCCGATAATTCTCAATTTCTCGGACCGGCTTCTGCCAGATCTTTCCGTCACGATATTCCAGCTCTCTCGGAAGAGTCATCATTCCCTGCCATCTCTGCTTTTCCTTGATCACACAGCTATCCCAGGATTTCATCCAGGCGATCATCACTCTTCTTCCATCTGGAAGAAGGGTTGTCTGCGGCGCATAAAAATCAAGTCCGTAGTCCAGACTTACCGGTGCGTCTTTTTCAAATGTATGTTTTTCGCTGTCATAATCTCCCGTAAAATACAGGGAATTATGTCCATTATGAAACTCATACCCTTTTGCCCGCATATGCTGCGGAGAACAGATCAGCACATGTTTATCCCCGAGCGGAAAGAAATCGGGGCATTCCCACATAACACCGATTTCTCCTGTGGAGTTCTCCGCAAGAATTGTTTCAAATTTCCATTCTTTCAGATCTTTACTGGAAAACAGAACTACCTGTCCAGGAATTTCTTCGCTGCGGCATCCTACGAGCATATAGTATATTCCGTTATCTTCCCATATCTTCGGATCGCGGAAATCAACTCTGCTGCATTTCTCCGGAAGCATATCCCCGGTGACTATCGGATTTTTCTCTGCCTTTACATAATCTTTTCCGTCACCCCAGGCAAGGCACTGATTCTGCCGGACTTCTTCTTTTCCATCAGGCAGCTTTTCTGTTGTAACTCCTGTGTAGATCAAAGCCTGTTTTCCATCCGCTTCAATAGCACTTCCGGAAAAGCATCCCTCTCGATCATATTCCTGATCCGGTGCAAGCGCTGCAGGAAGCTGCTCCCATCTGATCATATCCTCCGTCACACTATGGCCCCAGTGCATAGGGCCCCAGTCACGGCTGTAAGGATGATACTGGTAAAAAAGATGTACCTTTCCTTTAAAAACAGAAAATCCATTGGGATCATTGATCCAGCCAACCGGTGCAGATACATGAAAGGCCGGTTTCTCTTCCTGCGGGATATTTTTTGCTTCCTCTATTTCATAAAGACGTGCTTTTTCAAGTTTTTCACTCATACTCTGCTCTCTCTTTCTTTTTTATGTTTCTGACCGGTATCTTTTTCTGTTTTTATTTCTCTGTCTCACTAAGAGACTTCTGATACTGGTCAAAATATTTCTGTTTGATTGCCAGATAATCAGACAGTCCATACTGCTCCATCTTTTTCAGATAGGAATCCCATTCTTTATCGATGCCGCCATTCAGGATCCAGTCTGCTTTTTTCTGTTCCGCATACTTCTTGATATCTGTGTCGTACTGAGATACCTTATTGGTATCATCAATACTCATAAATACATTCGGATACACATATTTACTGTTCATATCCTTAAGATATGTTTCGTGCATATTGTCGAGACGCCATTTTGCATCTGCCGGCTCTGTTACATATACATCGTAATACTCGTTAAGTATTGCCAACGGTCCGTTTACAGACTGTGCTTCACGAACCTCTACCGGAGATGCATCTCCCAGATCCATATGTTTCAGCATCTGACCACCTTCTGCATTCTCGGACATCTCAAAGATATTAAATGAATCTTTTTCCCCGTAAGTACCCCAGTTATTCTGCGGAGACTGGATCGGTGCATACATCTGATCGATCCATGCTGCTGCCAGTGCCGTATTCCGACAGCTTGTAGTCAGAACGCAGCGTCCTCTGTCAAAGCCACTGGTTTCACTGTTATTCTGTCTTGTGATATTTACAAGACCATCCGGACCGGCCAGCGCCGGGAGCATTACATAATCTTCATTGTTATCAATATTTGCAATATCCCAGGTGAAACACAGACCATATCTGTGGTTCTTACCTTTTGCAACATAAGTTGACCATTCCTGGGTAAAAGCCTCCGGATCCACCAGCTTTTCTTCTACCAACTGATGGAGCCACTGGATACCTTCTTTATAGCCTTCCTGTACAGTTGTATAAATAACGGTTCCATCATCTTTCACTGCAAAATGATCACCGGTGTCACCATATCCTTCTCCGAATCCGTTGATGAGAATTGCAGGATCCTGATCACCATTATTGATGATAAAGGACATCGGGATCACACCACCCTCAATATTGAATTTCTTTTCCAGTTTATCTGCATTGTCGCGGAAAGCGATCAGAACCTGTTCCAGTTCCTCAGTTGTAGTCGGAACGTCCAGCTTCAGATAATCCAGCCATTTTTTATTAATGTAGGGAATATCTCCAATTGCCTGAATGGCTTCTTTCCCCGCACCAAGCTGCTCGATCCATGGGAAAGAATAAATATGTCCGTCCGGTGCTGTACACATTGTTCTGTATTCCGGGTATTTTTCAAATACAGCCTTAAGATTCGGCATGTATTTATCAATGAGATTTTCTACCGGAATAATGATTCCCTGTTTGGCATAACGAAGAAGATCATAATCACTCATCCCTGCGTTAAAAAGTCCATCCGGAAGATTTCCGAACTGTGCCAGCGCCAGATTTTTTTTGTCATCAAACTGATCCGATACAAAACAGGTCCAGTCAATGTGGACATTGGTCTGCTTTTCCAGTCTTTCAAAGATCGTTCTTTCATTAGGTTCCTGTGTAGATGTTGCAGGTGCACTGGTAATAAAAGACAGCTCTGCTTTTTCTTTCAGAGGAAAGGACACATCTTCCACCGGGGTATCCGGATCTGTTTCTGCTTTCATGTGTTCTTTTCCATTTCCACATCCGGCACTGCATACCATTATAATTGCAGAAAGCCCGATTGCCAATAATGCCTTCATTCTTTTTTTCATCATTATCAACCTCCTGTCATCAGCCTTTTACAGAACCAACCATAATGCCCTGGTCAAAATATTTCTGGAAGAATGGATACATGATCAGAAGCGGTAAACTTGATACAATGATCGTAGCATATTTCAGAAGTTCCGCTACCTTTGCCATCTGTGCAGTACTCTGGATATCTGCGATCATTCCTGGCTGCGGTGTATTCTGTACAAGGATGGAACGAAGTACCAGCTGCAATGGCTGCAGTTTCGCATCATTCAAATAAATCATAGCATCAAAATAACTATTCCACATTCCTACAAAGGACCACAGTGCAAGCACTGCGATGATCGGTTTGCATACCGGCATCATAATCTTGAAAAAATGCTCGATTTCCGTGGCACCGTCAATGGCAGATGCCTCTCTGAGTTCCTTGGGGATAGACTGATAATAGGTTCTGGCAAGGATCATATTCCAGACATTAAACGCACCCGGAAGCAGGATTGCCCAGATTGTATTTACCAGATGCAGCTGATTGATCAGGATAAAAGTCGGGATCATTCCTCCACCGAAAAACATGGTAATGAGAAAAATAACATTGAAGAAATTTCTTCCCACAAATTCTTTCTTGGACATTGGATATGCTGCCAGCAGAGTTACCAGAACTGAAATAATGGTAAACACCAGGGAATAAAAAAATGAGTTTGCAAAGCCTCTCCAGATCATATTATTTTCAAGAACTCTGCGGTACGCATCAATCGTCCACTTCCGCACATCAAAGCTGATCCCCTGGCTGTTCAGCACATTCGGATCCATAAAGGATGCGATCACAACATATAAAAGCGGAACCAGAATGGAAAGTACAAATGCACCCAGAAGTACGTATCCGATTCCTAAAATGGCTTTGTCAGATGCCGAATATTTCTTTTTCTTTGCTTTTGCCATAACAGCACCTCCTATAATCCCTCTCCGTCATTCAGTTTCTTGACTACCCAGTTTACAAAGATCAAAAGAATTACATTGATCACTGAATTAAACAGCCCCACTGCTGTAGAATATCCATAGTCTCCATTCAGAAGACCGATTCTGTATACATAAGTAGAAAGAATCTCAGATGCAGGAAGGTTCATATCTGTCTGCAGTGCATATGCTTTTTCAAAACCAATGCTCATAATATTTCCGGCCTGAAGGATAAACTGGATCACAATGATGTTTTTAATAGCCGGAAGCTGTACATACCAGATCTGCTGCAGGATATTTGCTCCATCCACCACTGCCGCCTCTTCCAGATCCTTACTTGCATTGGCAAGTGCTGCAGTATACATAATGGATGCCCATCCGGCTGTCTGCCAGATTCCGCTGGCTATGTAAATGGTACGAAATGCTGCCGGCATAGTCATCCAGTTGGCATCGGAACCGATCAGTTTATTCAGCGGACCTACCGGTGAAAGAAACATACGAACCATACCACAGAGTACGATAACGGAAATAAAATTCGGCGCATAGATCAGAAGCTGAATTTTTTTCCTGATCCCGGCTCTCCGGATCTGATTCAGAAGAAGTGCCAGGATGATCGGAATCGGAAATCCCCACAGCAGTCCGTAAATACTCAGTTTCAAAGTGTTCACAAGATAATTCATAAAATCCGGTGATGCCAGAAATCTCCGGAAGTATTCCAGTCCTACCCATTTGCTTCCAAATACACCATCAATGACATTGTAGTCCTCAAAAGCGATCAGTACGCCACCCATGGGCACGTATTTGAAGATGATCGTCAGAAGAAGTGCAGGCAGCAGAAAAAACACATACAGCTGCCAGTTCTTTTTCACATACTGAAGCTTTTCTGCAGCAGTTCTTTTTCCTGCCGGAACAGCTTTCGCAGAACCTTTTTTCATTCTCTTTTCCTCCCGTTTTTGTTCTTTCGTTCTTGTTTAGTAACCGGTAAAGTAACCGGTTACTTTATAATTTGATACTACTATATGACATAGCTTCTGTCAACCTTTTTTGTTAATTTATTCAAGAAAAGTTACCGGTAACTTAACTGGTTATTTTTTATTGCTATTTAACGTCTGTATTGTTATACTTAATTACATCAATCCAATTATCTTGTACGGTCTGCAGATTTCTCTTATATGATCACATCTGCATTCCGTATCATAACTTTCTGCTGTTAAAAGGAGACTATTTTTTTATGGCTAAAAAACAGGTAACATTTGCCGATATTGCAGAATACACTGGTTTTTCCAAGACTACGATCTCCAGATATTTCAATCATCCGGATTCTCTGACCCTGGAAAATCAGGAAAAGATCGCAAAAGCCCTTGATGAGCTCGGCTACAGAAAAAACAAGCTTGCCAGGGTTCTTGCCAATGGAAAAAGCGAATTTGTAGGGATCATTGTCCCGAACCTTTATCTTCATTATTATTCCGAAATGCTGACACAGCTTCTTCGAAGTTACTCCGATTATCATTACAAATTTCTGGTTTTTGTCAGTGATGGCGGCCCGGAGAAAGAAATGCAGTATCTGGACGAGCTGATGGCTTATAAGATTGAAGGACTTATTGTTCTCAGCCATACTCTTTCCTCTGAAAAACTGGCTTCCTATAATATTCCTGTGATCGCCATTGAACGTGAAGCAGAACATATATGCAGCGTTACAACAGACAATTACATGGGCAGCATGCAGGCTACTTCTCTGCTGATACGTAATCAGTGTGATGTACTAATCCACATCAATGTCCATGTACCTGAGAATATTCCAGCTTATGACCGTATCCGTGCCTTTGAGGAAACATGCCGGGAATATCATGTTCCTTATGAACTGAACCTTAATGTTTCCGGTGATTCCTATCAGGAGCTTTTTGAACAGATGCGTGTGATCTTTCAGGATATTGACAGTAAATATTCCGGTCAGAAAAAAGGCATATTTTTATCCAATGATACTTACGCAAATATATTTCTCAATCTGATCTTCCAGAAATACAACTGTCTGCCGGATGAATATCAGATCATCGGATTCGATAATTCACCCATTGCTGCGGAGTCCATCATCCCGATCACTACTATTGGACAGCAGATTGATGTGATCGCACAGACTACCATGGAACTGCTTGTGGAACAGATGAACGAAATGAAGAAAAGAAAACCGGCACCGCTTCAAAAACCGATCCACAAAAAGATCACTCCTGTTCTGATACGACGGCAGACAACAGGAGACTGAAAATACTTACAACATTTTTCCATATTCCATAACAACCCGTATATTCATGTACTGGAAACTTCATGCTATAATTCTGTGGAAAAATGTCAGATAACCATTACCGCCGGGAAATATTTTACAGGTTTCCCGACATCTATAAATATCTATTCAGGGAGGAAATCATGAAAAAAGATCAGGAAATTTTTCAGGAACGTTTAAACCATCATCACGACGAGCTTCGATGGCTGTACACAGAGCTTTATCACAATGACGATATGTTTGCAGAGCTCTGCGACCAGATGTATCAGTATTTTACAGCACGCCGCCGCGCTCTCAAAAACCGCGACCTGGAAAGAGAAAAAAATCCGGACTGGTTCCGCCAGAAGGATATGCTTGGCATGATGCTCTATATTGACAACTTTGCCGGCAACATTAAAGGAGTTTCCGCAAAACTTCCATATCTGAAAGAATGCAACGTGAACTGTCTTCATCTGATGCCTTTCCTGGATACCCCGAAAGGCCGTTCCGACGGTGGTTACGCAGTTGCGGATTTCCGCAAAGTCCGCCCGGATCTTGGTACCATGGAAGATCTTTCCGCCCTTGCTGACAAATGCCACAAAAACGGAATGAACCTGTGTATGGATTTTGTTATGAACCACACTTCTGAAGATCACGAGTGGGCAAAAAAAGCACGCCAGGGTGACGGAGAATATATGAGCCGTTACTTCTTTTACAACAACCGCGAGATTCCGGACGAATACGAAAAGACCGTACCGCAGGTATTCCCTACCACTGCTCCCGGAAACTTCACCTGGCTTCCGGATATCGGTCATTATGTCATGACTACTTTTTATCCTTATCAGTGGGATCTGAACTACGGAAATCCCCGTGTTTTCAATGAGATGATGTACAACTTCCTCTTCCTTGCAAACCAGGGAATGGATGTGATCCGTATTGACGCGGTTCCGTATATCTGGAAAGAGCTGGGAACTCCTTGCCGTAACCTGAAACAGGTTCACACCATCGTCCGTATGATGCGTATGATCGCTGAGATCGTCTGCCCGAGTGTTGTTCTTCTGGGCGAGGTTGTTATGGAACCGGAAAAAGTTGTTCCGTACTTTGGAACCGTGGAGAAACCGGAATGCCATATGCTTTACAATGTAACAACAATGGCTACAACCTGGAACAGCATTGCCACCCGTGATATCCGCCTTCTGAAAAAACAGATGGATATTGTGAACAGCCTTCCGAAGCAGTATACTTTCCTGAATTATCTCCGCTGCCATGATGACATTGGCTGGGGACTGGATTTCGCCACTCTGAAAGACTGGGGCATGGACGAGCCGGCCCACAAGCGTTACCTCAACGATTTCTTCACAGGAAAACATCCGGGAAGCGACAGCCGCGGAGAGCTTTATAACGATGACCCGGTAACTCAGGATGCCCGTTTCTGCGGAACCACTGCTTCCATGTGTGGAATCGAGGCTGCACTTTTTGAAAAAAATGATGAGAAGCTGGAAAGAGGTATCCGTGAAGATCTGATGCTTCACGCATATATGCTTACTCAGTCCGGAATCCCAATGCTTTACAGTTCCGATGAAGTTGGCCGTCTCAATGATTATTCCTATAAAGATGATCCGGATAAAGCAGCGGATTCCCGCTATATCCACCGCGGTGCTTTCCAGTGGGATCTCGCGAAAAAACGGAAATCAAAAACTTCTGTTGAGGGCCAGATCTTCCAGACACTGAGTCGCATGGAGCAGATCCGCCGCCAGGAATCTGTTTTTGACAAAGACTGCGATGTGTATACATACGATGTTCATGATGACAGCATTCTCTGCATCCTCCGCCAGAAGGGAAATGAACGTTTTATCGGAATTTTCAACTTCAGTGACAGTGAAAAAACTGCATGGATGCAGGAAGAAGAAACCTTCCGTGATCTTATTACCGGACAGACTCTGGAGCTTAAGGATGTGGTGCTTCCGGCTTATGGATTTATGTGGTGTAAGAGAATGTAACTTATTCTGTGGCATGACCCTTTCTCTAATCTCAGGTCAGAATTCAGGATCTGCCGGCAACTACGAAAATATCCTTTTCACGAGCCGCTTAATCTATTGTAGCATCTTCTAAAATTATACAAGCACAGATATTTTTTTCCTGTTGCTCGGTAAATAAAAAAGACGTAACCTTATGGATTGATATATTTCTCTCATTAACAACTCAGTAAATGAAAGGACCTATCAATCCGGGTTCACGTCTTTTTATTATGTTATATCTTCAGTTTCTTCTGCATATGCCTGGCATTCAGAAATTACTTGCAGAGTTCCTCTGCCATCGCATCGATCTCTGCTACATTCTCATCACTAAGAGAAGACATAATCTTCACATTATTCTCAAGCCATGTAATGTTTTTGCTCTTCTCGAACATTCCTTTCATGACTTTAGCTGCGGTAGGTGCCCAGCTTCCGTTCTCGATGAGGCCGATGGTACGGTTCTGGTAATTACGCTCTGTCAGGTTCTCGATGAATGTTCTCATGAACGGGAAAGCCTCTCCGTTATATGTAATGCTGGCCAGTACCAGTTTGCCGTAGCGGAAAGCGTCCTCCACTGCTTCTGCCATATCTTCTCTTGCAAGATCGCAGACAACAACCTTCGGGCAGCCTTTTTCTTCCAGTTTCTGTGCAAGAAGTTCTGCTGCTTTCTTTGTATGGCCATATACGGATGTGTAAGCAATCATTACGCCTTCACTCTCTACCTTGTAGGAAGACCAGATATCGTATTTCTCCAGGTAGTGTCCAAGATTCTCGGTAAGGATCGGTCCATGAAGCGGGCAGATAGTCTGAATATCCAGAGTTGCAGCTGCTTTGAGAAGCTTCTGTACCTGCGGGCCGTATTTTCCAACGATTCCGATATAGTAGCGGCGTGCTTCGCAGTCCCAGTCTTCTTCCACATCAAGAGCTCCGAATTTACCGAATCCATCTGCGGAAAACAGAACTTTGTCTGTGCTGTCATATGTGACCATAACCTCCGGCCAGTGAACCATCGGTGCAAATACAAAAGTAAGGACATGTTTTCCAAGTGTCAGGCTGTCACCGTTGGCTACGATATGTTTCTTTCCTTCCAGGTCCATTCCACGGAAGAAGTTCTCCATCATGGTGAAAGTTTTAGTATTGGCAACAACGGTTGTATCCGGATATGCTTTCATAAAGTTCTCAATATTTGCGGCGTGGTCCGGCTCCATATGCTGAACTACCAGATAATCCGGTTTCGCGCCATCCAGAACTTCTGCTACTTTTCCCAGCCATTCTTCTGTAAAGTTGGTATCTACTGTGTCCATAACTGCGATCTTCTCATCTTTGATCACGTAGGAGTTATAGGACATTCCGTTTGGTACTACGTACTGTCCCTCAAACAGGTCTACCTGATGGTCATTTACACCTACATAATAAATATCATTTCCAATTTTCATTGTTACAGGATCCTCCTTGGTCTGCTGTATTTTATATTTTCAATATTTCTGAAAATACTGTCTCATTGCTATCATTTATTATACCATTGTTCATACTGAAAGCAACGTTCAATCCATAATTATCCAGTTCATTATTCCGTTTTATTTCTCGATTGGAAATACAACAGTCAGAAGCATCTTAAAACGCTCTACCGCATAAACTGCATGAGGAATGGTTGCCGGCATTACCAGAGCTTCGCCTGCTTTGCAGACATGTTTTACACCACCTACGGTAAATTCTCCAACACCATCCAGAACCGTCACCATGGCATCACCTTTGGAATCATGAGTTCCGATCTCCTCACCTTTCTCAAAAGCAAAAAGTGTCACACTGACCGCCTCATTCTGCGCCAGAGTTTTGCTCACCACCTGTCCCGGCATGTACTGGACTTCACCTGCAAGATCTACTACTTTTTCGTGTTCGATGTTTTTAATGTATGGCATATTCTTATCTCCTTTTCTTTGATTATCTTATTTTTGCCGTTAAATCCAATTTGATTCTATTTCCGTTTTCAACTTTGTAAACATATCATAATAATCTGCTTTCGCTTCTGCCACAATTCCCAGCGCAATTTTCTGATTATAAGAATGCGTTACATTAAAGCTTGCTCCGGTCTGTTCCGCACACTACTCTTCTCCTCCGTACGTTCAGAGCAAGTCTGGGAACCGTTCGCTTCGCTCTCTCTGCGCTGCTTCGCAGCTCCGTCTCCCAGACTTCATGGGCGTCCCGCCCATAGACGTAAATAAAGGCAGCCCTACACAAGCAAGCTTGCTACGGTCTGTCTTTACATACGTCTTATTCTCTGAACTGTTACAGAATGTATTTCCTCAATGCACTTCGAAACTCTCCGATCCTCTGCTCGGCAAGTTCTTTCAGTGTGATGTTCTTCATGCTCTCGATATACCCCTGCTCCTGGCGGTAGAGCCATTTGGTGTCGGCAGGGCGGATCTCCTGGTAGTGGTTGTGAGCCAGCCAGTCTTCGTAGCTGATCGGTGTCGGATAGCCAAGTTTCTCATCCAGAAGCTCCTTGAAGTCGATCTTGTCCGCGCGCTCCAGGATTCCCTCCCAGAATTCCAGGACTTCCTCTACATGCTCATGGATCTCATAACGTCTTGCGCCGCCATCGTAGATAATACATTTTTCAAAAAGAGGGCTGCACATGGAAAGTGTCTCTCTTCGAAATTCCGGTGCAACGATTCCACCCTTCCAGTAGAAATCGACATCCGGAAGATTGATCCCGGAAACGCCTTTATCCTGATAGGTGGAAAAAATTCCTTCATAAAATACCGTGATAAATCCTTCAAACTCCGGCCAGAACTCGCGGATCTCTTTTGTCAGGTTCTCAAGAATATCGATTCCCCTGGTTCCTCCAATAGTAAAGATGATAATATTACGAAGTTTTGTCCCACGTTCTCTGTAAAAATCAGTCACATAACGGAGACAATGGATCAGTGTTTCACCACTTGCGATGATATCACCGATCATCAGAGTACTGTCCGGAACCATGGTCAGTTTGCTGTACTTGATCTCAAGCCCTGTCATCTCATCTTCCGCAAAAACACGCTCGCTGGAAAGAAAGCTGATATCATGAACACGGATATGCTCTTTATAACAGGCTTCCTCAAGAGGATAATTCAGCGCCCCTCTTAAGATAGAAAGAATATTTGCAGTGGTAACCTTCTTCTGCTCCTTCAGATAATAAAGCATCTGGCAGGTAGACGGGATCAGACAGTTATATACCTCATATCCTACCACTTCCGGAGTATTCAGAAGCTTTCTTGTCTCTGCCTCTGAAGTAATATAATATTCGTTTACATAATCTCCGCCATCAAGACGATAGCATGCGACACCCTGCTCGTTAAACTCCGGTACCAGACGTACATTGTCCCAGTTATTCATGTGTATTTTTCCCCTTTTTTCAAAGACTTTTCGATTTTTCCATATCTCTCAACAGCTTATGATGAACCACCGGATATGTCAAGTAGAATCTGCCCGAAAAATATTTATTTTACGCGGTTTTCCCCTCTTTACAAACCTTTTTCAACAGAGTATTGTATAACCTGGATGAAGGAATTTTATATACTTTTTATGAGGTAATTTTATGTGTGAAAATGAAAAAAAGAAAACTCATTCCATAGAGATGACTTCCGGTTCTCTCTGGAAAAATATCCTCCTCTTCAGCCTTCCCTTGATGGGGTCTCAGGTGTTGGAGGTTCTTTTTAACTTAAGCGATGTTGCGGTTGTAGGACGGTTTGCGGACTACCTGGCACTTGGAGCTGTGGGTTCCACAACGCTTCTGGTCACTTTGTTTACCGGAATCCTGATCGGCATGGGTGCCGGTGTCAACGTCCGTGTAGCCCACGAACTTGGCGCCGGAAACAGAAAAGGCACGGAAGAAACGATCCATACATCCCTTCTTCTCTGTGCCATCGCAGGTCTTCTGGTCTGTATCATCTGTCTTATGTTTTCCGGACAGATGCTGGCCATGATGAACACAAAGCCGGAACTGATCGACCAGGCTGTTTTATATATGAAGATTTACGCTCTGGGCATGCCTGCCATGGCTGTATACAATTTTGGTAACGGTGTTTTAAGTGCCCGCGGCGATACGAAACGACCACTGATCTATCTTTCCATTGCCGGAGTGATCAATGTTCTTCTGAACCTGTTTTTTGTTATCGTCTGCCATATGGCCGCCGCAGGTGTGGCAACTGCCAGTGCGATCTCCCTGTATGTATCTGCATTTCTGGTTATGAGCCATCTCCTGAGACGAACCGATGACTGCAAAGTATCACTGAGAAAGATCCGCCTTCATCCCAAGGCCTGCAAAGCCGTATTGCTCCTGGGTATCCCTACAGGACTCCAAAACGGTATCTTTGCCATTGCTAATCTGTTCGTACAGGCCGGTGTCAACTCTTTTGATGCAGTCATGGTTTCCGGAAATGCCGCCGCTGCAAATGCAGACTCCCTGATCTATAACGTCATGTTTGCTTTCTATACTGCATGTGCAAGCTTCATCGGTCAGAACTGGGGTGCCGGAAACAAAAAACGAATGCTGAAATCCTACGGCATCAGTATTACATATGCATTTATTTCCGGCGCGATCCTGGGTGGGCTGCTTCTGATCTTTGGCCGGCAGTTCCTGTCGCTGTTTGCTACAGAACCGGCTGTTATCGATGCAGGTATGCAGAGGATCCGGATCATGGGCTTCTGTTATGCCTTCAGCTGTTTTATGGATAGCAGTATCGCAGCTTCCCGTGGCATCGGAAAAAGTATCCCTCCCACCGTTATCGTCATCCTGGGATCCTGTGTATTCCGTATCATCTGGATCTACACGGTGTTCGCACATTTCCAGACGATATCCGCGCTGTATCTTCTTTATATCTTCTCATGGGGGATCACCGGATTTGCGGAAACTCTTTTCTTTGCTATCAGCTTCAAAAAAATACGTACATAACGAACGCAATTCATCTCCACTCTTAATGGTCGGAGTCTTATTGCTGAAAGACGATAACCCGGCGTAAGCAGAACAGCCTTACGCCGGGTTTTTTCATATTTTTCTCCAATTATGTACATTTGTCTTTACAAGGCGGACAAAATTGTATATAATTGCTATATTGTGCTTTTACGTGATGCAGTAGTAATATTCTATTTCAAAGCAGTAAAATGCCCACTCATACAATAGGAAAGAGGAAAGTAGTTATGAAAAACCTGATTCAAAAATGGAACAGCATCAATCTGATCAAGCGTATCATCTGCGGACTGATCGTTGGTATCATCCTCGGACTTGCAATTCCGCAGGCGTCTGTGATCTCCATTCTCGGTGACCTGTTCGTCGGCGCTCTCCGTGGAATTGCTCCGCTCCTGGTGTTCTTCCTGGTAATGAGCTCTCTGTGCCATATGGGAAAGGGCCAGAAAACAAACATGAAATTCGTCGTTGTACTTTATCTTCTGGGAAATGTACTCTCAGCACTGGCAGCTGTTATCTCCAGCCGTCTGTTCCCGATCATGCTGACTTTTTCCGAGAATACAAATACTTCCGACATCACCCCGCCAAGCGGTGTTGCTGAGGTTCTTAAAAACCTTCTGATGAACATTGTTTCCAACCCGGTTGACGCACTTGTGAACGCAAACTATATCGGTATCCTCGCATGGGCTATCATCTTCGGTATTGCACTGAAGGCCGCAAGTGAAACAACCAAGACCGTCATCGAAAACATTTCCGAGGCAACTTCCACAGCAGTAAGATGGATCATCAACCTCGCTCCATTCGGTATCATGGGACTGATCTTCACAACCATCTCCGAGCAGGGACTTGGCGTACTCTTAAGCTATGGCCGTCTGATCTGTGTACTGGTTGGAACCATGCTGTTTGTAGCACTTGTACTGAATCCGATCGTTACTTTTATCTGCACACGCCAGAATCCATATCCGCTGGTTCTTCGCTGCCTGAAAGACAGTGGTCTCACCGCATTCTTCACAAGAAGCTCTGCTGCCAACATTCCGGTAAACATGGAGCTCTGTAAAGACCTTGGACTTGATGAGGATACATACTCCATCTCCATCCCTCTTGGTGCGACCATTAACATGGGTGGTGCTGCGATCACAATCTCCATCATGGCTCTGGCAGCTGCACATACCCTTGGTATCAGCGTAGATTTCCCGACCGCTCTGATCCTCTGCATCCTGGCTGCTGCAAGTGCGGCAGGTGCTTCCGGAGTTGCCGGTGGTTCTCTTCTTCTGATCCCGATGGCCTGCAGCCTTTTCGGAATCCCGAACGACGTTGCCATGCAGGTAGTTGGTGTCGGTTTCATCGTAGGTGTTATCCAGGATTCCTGCGAGACAGCGCTGAACTCTTCCACAGACGTACTTTATACTGCATGTGCCTGCAAAAAGAAAAAATAATTTCACTTACATATTTATAAAAAAGAGCAGATCTTCCATATTTGCGGACATCTTCTTCACTGGTCCTGTCCAGTGAAGAAGACTCACCACAATGGAAAATCTGCTCTTTTTTTATTGTCCTGCACAGTCAAGCGGATATTCTATGCATCCTACATCTGAAAAAACTTCCAGCTCTCACCCATCCGCACAGCCAGATACACGATCTCAAAGATTACCGCCACAGAGCCCAGTTTGAAAAGCAGAGAGTCCACAAAACCTCCTGCTTTACAGAAATCCAATGCAATCCCTCCAGGCAGAGGATACAGGATCCGTACCCGTTTCCGGTTAAAACAGTCCAGTACCAGATGGGACGCAAATCCCACCACAAAATAAGGTACCATCTGTACAGATACCATAGAAAGCGCTCCGCTCAAAATAGCCATAGCCATGATCGAATGCATAAATGACCGGTGCGGCTGATTTTTCCCAAAAGCACAGACTGCAATAAAAATAATAACTCCCATAGCTACCGGTGCCACGGATTTGTCATTGCGGATCTTCTCCCAGATGGAAAAATTGCAAAAATAATTCAGTGCGATCTCTGCTGCCACGAGCAATACCGCGATCAATGTGATCCGATCCGCATCTTTATGGGACTTGGAAGTTCCCACATCAATGTCACTGATCAGTGCTCCAAGCATTCCCGTTCCTGCGGCAAGTACCAGACCGGAAACAGTGGAAGGCTGTGTAACTGCCAGCACTGTTCCGAGTCCGACTGCCGCGTGTGTTTTTCCTGTCATAATTCTCCCCTTAGTAAAAAAATCTGACGCATGCAAAGCAGACATCTCACCTGCATCCCGGCGTCTTTATAAACGAAAAAAGCAGCTGTCAGCCTCCCCCTTTACTGACAGCTGCCTTCACGAAACAGCATTATATCACACAAAAAAACACGATTCTATCTAAAATCTTTCCACTTTCCTCTACGTCCCGTTTAAACGGAATATACCTCACAAATATTCCTTTTAATCGGACCAGTTCATCCGTCCGTAGCGAAGTGCGATCCCGTGGATCTCCTTCTGAAGTTTCGCAGTCAGCTCTCTCCTGCGGATCCTCCATTTCCAGTTCTTTCCTACTGTGGACGGCTGGTTCATTCTGCAGCTGTTATCCAGACCCATGTAATCCTGCATGGGGATCACACAAAGCTTTGCGCTGCTTCTCATCACAAGACTGATAAAACATTTGTACAGATCTTTATCCGGTGTCCAGTTATCACAGAGATAATCTCTGGCAAGTTTACGCTCTTTTACAGTAATGCTCTTCCACCATCCGGCAATAGTCTCATTATCGTGGGTTCCCGTGTATGCCACACTATTCTCCGGATAGTTATGCGGAAGGTAATCATTGGCACATCCGGAATCCCTGGAATCAAAAGCAAACTCAAGGACTTTCATTCCCGGGAAACCACTGTCATGGACAAGCTGGCGAACAGAATCTGTCACATAACCAAGATCCTCCGCAATGACCTGCTTCCAGCCAAGGGCCTGCTCCACTTTGCGGAACAGATCGATTCCCGGGCCTTTTTCCCAGTGGCCGCCAATGGCATTTTCCGCACCGTACGGAATGGAAAAATACTCATCAAAACCACGGAAATGGTCAATTCTTACCACATCATAAAGGCGGAACACGTAACTCAGTCTGGAGATCCACCACTGATATCCTGTATTTCTGTGATAATCCCAGCGGTACAGAGGATTTCCCCAGAGCTGTCCTGTTGCGGAAAATCCATCTGGCGGGCATCCGGCTACAGCTGTTGGCACATTCTCCTCATCCAGCTGGAAAAGCTCCGGATGAGCCCAGGTATCCGCACTGTCCATAGCTACATAGATCGGAATATCCCCAATGATCTGGATACCTTTTTCATTGGCATATTTTTTCAGTTTCATCCACTGTTCATAGAATTTAAACTGCATATACTGCTGGAATTCAATGTCAAAATACAGCTCTCTGCGGTAATAGTCCATAGCGTTTTCCCAGCGGAGACGGATATCCTCCGCCCATTTGGTCCACTCCACACCGCCAAACTGATCTTTCACAGCCATAAAAAGTGCATAGTCGGAAAGCCACCAGTTGTTTTCCGCCACGAATCTCTGATAATCCGGATTCTCGCTGATGTTGCTGTTTTCGTATGCTTTGCGGAGAAGTTTATAGCGGCCTTTGTAAATCTTCTCGTAGTCTACGCTGTCCGCCCTTTTTCCCCAGTTGACTTTCTCGCATTCCTCTTTTGTAAGAACTCCCTCTTCCACCAGAGCCTTCAGGCTGATAAAGTACGGATTTCCCGCAAAAGTGGAAAAGGACTGGTACGGAGAATCTCCGTAGCTTGTCGGGCCAAGGGGAAGGATCTGCCAGTAGCTCTGTCCTGCTTCTTTCAGCCAGTCCACAAAATCATATGCACTTTTTGAAAAACATCCGATACCGTACTCTGACGGCAGGCTTGTGATCGGCATCAGAATGCCGGCTGCTCTTTTATCCATATCTTTTCTCTCCTTATGTTGAGCCCTGCATCTCAGAGCATCTTATCTATTATCCTCTCACGGATGCATATTCATATAATTTACGCAACCGTTTGCGTAAATTATACGTCCATTTTGCATGAAGTGCAATGCATTTTTGTCTTTTCTACCTTTCTTACAATTTTTACATCCTGATTTTGTGCAGTTTTTCATCATTCCAAGCAGAAATCTGTCTGCATCTCACTACCTGATTCTCTGTGCATCTGTTTTTACGCAATTTCATGCAATTTTACGTGCAATATGTTTGACAGTATCCTTGTTATGAACTACAATATCTCTATCAGACTGAGATAAAAAAGCCGGATCAGAGGCATACTTCCGCTTTGATCCGGCATATCCATAAGGAGGCAAATTTTATGGCAGTAACCATCAAAGATGTGGCAGCTCTGGCCGGGGTGTCCCCTTCCACTGTTTCCAGAACCTGCAAGAATAATCCATCCATCAGTGAGGAAACCAAGGAACGTGTACGAAAAGCCATGGCAGAGCTTGGCTATGAGCCGAATTTCCAGGCCAGCAATCTGGCCGCTCAGATTTCCCGCTCCATCGGTATTATCCTGCCTCCGTCACCGAAAGAAACTTATGAGAATTCTTTTTACCTGGAGGCGATCCGTGGAATCAGCCACTACTGTAACGCCCATCAGTATATCAGCACCATTGTCACCGGACAGAATGAAGAAGAGATTCTGACTGCAGTCCGTTCCATGTCCAGAAGTGGTAAAGTGGATGGATTTATTGTTCTTTATTCCCGTGTGAACGACCCTGTCATTGATTTTCTTTTCAGTGAGGGACTTCTCTATATCCTTATCGGAAAACCGGCACAGTACACGAACCACACGATCTATATTGATAACGATAACCTTCTGGCCGGACAGGAAGCCACCGAATATCTCTATGCACTGGGCCACCGGAAGATCGCATATCTGGGTGTCGATAATTCTCTGGTCTTTTCCGCAGACCGAAAAACAGGCTATATGGCAGCTCTTCTGAACCACGGACTGACGGTACAGCCGGAATATTGTATCGAAGTTCCGGGAGTATCCCAGAATGAATTTCAGGAGCTTCGGAAACTGCTTACAGGTAACGACCGTCCAACCGCCATGCTGGTCAGTGATGACATCCTGGCACTTTCCCTGGAGCGTATCTGCATGGAAGCGGGGATTTCCATACCGGAAGATCTGTCCATTCTTTCCTTTAACAACTCACTGTTTGCCAGACTGACCTCACCCCAGCTGACTTCCATTGATATCAATTCCGGACAGCTTGGAATGGAGGCAGCTACGCAGATGATCAGCCATATTGAAAACCCGAACCTTCCAGCTACGAAGATCATTGTGCCCCATCATCTAATTGAGAGGGACAGCTGCCGGAGGATTTAAATGCCTCTGTCGGCGGATACATTATCTTAAACATGATCGAAGCACTTGCGATTTATACAAAAATATGCACCTCCCTTACTGGTTGTTCATCAATACCCAGTCTGAAAAGTGCATATTTTTTTCAATTCTTTCTATAATGCTTTCTCATAACACCAGTACATATGTCCCCAGAGTTCGCACTCTCCCACGCTCTCAAAATTCAGCTTATCATAAGAACGGAGCGCTTTTACATTATCTTTTGCAACAAGGAAATGCACGGCCTGATATCCCCGGTTCTTCAGTTCTTCCATCACGCCCACGAGAAGTTTCCGGGCAATTCCCTGATTCTGAAATTCCTGGTATACTCCCACCCGGGAGACTTCCGCTGACGGCACCATGGTTTTCGACCAACATGTGAGACATTCCACGTTTGGATCATCATCAATGGAAATCACACCTATGATATTCCCGTCATCGTCCCGCATACAGAACAGGGCATCTCTGGAAAAATCAAATTCCACCTCTTTTTCTGTCGGGTAGTCTTCTGTCCACACACAGTAGGGCGTTCCCAGCAACGAACGATATAATTTTAAAACGGTATCTGCCTCTTCTTTTCTTACACGATCAAATTTCATTTTTTAATCCTCTTTTCTCCCCTGCCTTCGCCAGCACAAGAAGTACGACAAAGGTAATGATCTCCGAGCTCAAAAATGAACTCCACACTCCGTTGATCCCAAACAGTCTGGAAAGGATCACCGCACTGATGGCAATGGCGATCACTCCACGCATAAGAGATCCAGTAATTGCCGGAACAGCACGGTCCACTGCCGAAAAATATGCCACCAGCATAATGTTGATCCCTGCGAACAGGAATCCCAGGAAATAAATCCGCAGTCCCACGTGGGCATAATCCAGAAGCTGCTGATTATTTTCACTGTTAAAAACAGCAATCAGGTTATCCGTAAATCCCCACACCACCAGAATCGTCACCGCTTCCAGCACTGCACTGGCGATCAGGCTCCAGCGAAGCAGGCTTTTTACATGGTCACGCTGTCCTTCTCCGTAGCTTTTGCTGATAAGAGGCTGTGCTCCCTGTGCCAATCCGTTAAAGATGGACATTGCAACAAGAGAAAGATTGGCCACCACTCCATAAGCTGCCACGCTTACATTTCCCGCAATTCCAAGAAGCAGCATGTTAAAAATGATCGTAATAATCGCTGAGGAAAGCTCTCCCACAAAAGCCGAAATTCCAAGCTGACAGCAGGAAACCAGATGACGGATGGAAGGCCGTACCCACCGGAATCCCACGTGATTCTTTTTCCCCAGGTAATGGGTGGTACAGATGGCCATGGTGATCGCAGGGCTAATGGCTGTCGCCAGTGCCGCTCCCGCAAGCCCCAGCTTCATAGGGAACATGAAAATATAGTCAAACACAATATTAAACAGACTGGCAGAAATCGCACCGGTCATAGCTGTGGATGTTCCCTGGTCATTTCTTGCAAAAGCGGTAAACGTATAATTGGTCATAAACAGTGGCGTAGTGATCAGCATGATCCGGAGATAACTTTTTCCAAGAGCAGTCAGTCCCGCATCTGCGCCAAGAAGATGCAGAAATTTCTCCGGTGCAAAAATCCCTGTAATGATAAAAGGCACACTGCACAGAACGCTCCAGAAAACAGACTGGAGAAAATAGTGATCCGTATTTTCCCCCTTGGCCCTGTTGATCCCGAATCGGGTGGCCGAACCAATACCGATCATGGCTCCGATGGCATATACCACACCATATACCGGAAGGATCAGATTCAGAACAGCCAGTCCGTCCGCTCCGGAATGAACCGATATAAAAAATGTATCCGCCAGAATATAAACCGATATCCCGATCATACCTGCAATACTCTGAAAAATATACTTAAAAAACTGTTTCAGCATAAATTCGCAATATCCTTTCCTGATTCTGCAAAAGTCTGCTCCTAATATTATAATACCCCACTCAAAACTGCAACTCCAACCGAAAAATATCACACTACATTAGCGATAATAACACTTTCCGCTGCACCCATTGGGAAACATTGTACGTTTTATCGTACACTGGAATTTTTCCTCATTTTCCGCCATTTCCAGAATATCCAGTGCAGTCCGCAGATTCCGGATATCTTTTTCCATGTGATCCACATAATTTCCACGGCCAACCAGCTTGAGATGAGTGATCCCCGCCTGCCTCATCCTGTACAGGGCACATAATCCACAACCGGTTTCTCCACAGAGATAGCCTGTGTCATCATAAGCAGATGGATCTGGCTCCTGCTCCCAGGACCGTTCCTGAAGAATCTGCAACTTTTCCGGAACAACATCACCATCCTGTACCGTTCCAAGCCAGTAAGGCACCCTGCAAAGATATCCCATCTCATCACAATGCAGAGAATTACAGAAAGCTCCCGTAAACTGACACATTTCGTTGAGCACAAAAGCTTCGAATTCCATCCTCTCTTCCGGCCGGATCCCTGTCTGTTTTTCAAAGGCTCTCTGAGATGCGATCACGGACTGCATATCCTGGAATGTATTTTTCCGGTGAAAAATTATCCGCTTCAGCGGAAAACGCCGGAACATTTTTACCATCTCACTGTTCACTTCCCCTGTCTCTCCGCTGAGATGGATCTCGCAGGAAATCCCCCTGTTTTTCAGATAAACAGGAAGTGCCGGATCTGCAAGGATATAGCTTCGAAATCCCAGTTCCATGCACCGTTCTATAATATCCCCGATCTCCGGATACTGTTCTGGAAGATAATACAGAGAATTGAAGGTGAGATGTACCGGCTTTTTATATTTTTTCACCATATGGGAAAGGATCTCCAGCTCACTGTATGCGCCAAGCTGCACATTGTAGCAGAGAACTTCTCTGCGGTTTAACGGCATTATCGTGCCATATTTTTCCGCCCAGGAAAACGGAACATAGCCGCAGAAAAATTCATCTGCTCCTGCCTGCACGAAACGTTCATATTCATCTATGGACCCTAATCCAGCTGTGATTTTCATAGTTCTTTCCTCCCTGTCACAGATTCACAACAATACGGTCCGGTTTTATTCCCTTTATTTTTTTCCACATTTCCGGTGACTCCAGAAGTGTTTTATCCACACCGAACAGAGAGTTATACCTCCCGATCATGTGTAAATGTTCCGGGTAAAGCAACGAATATTTTTCACAGAATTTCGGACAGTGTTCCGCAAGCTGCTGCATACCACGATCTCCTGTGGTGCACAGGGCGTACAGCGGACAATACTGGGATGTATTCGTCTGATAAAAAGGCAGATGAATGCTGTTTTTCCCTGGTGGAAACTCCTGTGGATAACCGCAGGATTCCCATTCATATCTGTGGATATGAAATTCTTTCGCCAGAAAATCCCGGTAAAATTCCGCATTCAGACTGTTGTGCTGAAATAATGCGGTATCTCCGGATTTATATTTCATCCGCGGATCTTTCTTACGTTTATTGAGCAGTGTCCCAAAAACCGGACTTAAATGTGAAGTTTTTCCACGTAGTATCTCCACCATGGCCCAGTCATTGACCACAATTTCCACATTCACCCCATGAACACAACACCAGTTATCCACTTTTTCCAGAAGTTTTTCCACGGACGAAAGCATAAATTCCCGGATATAGGAAAATGCCAGTGTAACCTCCAGGTCTTCCGAACGCATTTTATCCATAATAGAAAAAAGCTGTTCTTCTGTTGGAAACAGGTTATGGCAAAACTGATTTCCAATATAAAATCTTTCCGGTGTGCGACCGGCAAGCCAGCTGTGAGTGAGATAATTCTTCTGCCAGTAAGAAGCCAGAAAATCCTGCAAAGGCTGACACAGGTATTCTTCATACAGAGAAGGGCCGTTTAATTCCAAGGCAAGCTCTGTCCCTTTGTCCAAAAATGATTCTTCTACACTCTGATCTGCATCCGGATTTCGTCTTACAGAACTGGAATTCCCTCCAAACCACAGCTTCTTCTGCTCTTCCAGGCTCTCACAATGCACCTCATCCAGTTCCGCAGGATAACCGGTCAGCGTCTTCGCCAGCTCTCCATCGTCGCCATCCAGTTTCAGACGAATATATCTGCTGTACTCTCCGGCCAGACGCTGAACTTCCTGTACATAGTCTTTCTGTTCTACTCTCACAGAATATTCCCTGAAAAAGGAGCCATCCTTTTCCTGTACGCACCGTTCCTCTGCTTCCAGAGTCCCCGCCACTACGTTCATTTCAAACTTCCGGATCTCCACCTTCCGATACCCGGCTTTTTTCATATCATAAAAACAGATCAGAAAGCACTCCGGTTCCGGACATTCTTCTGCCAGCCGAAACCGGAATCCATCTTCTCCCAGCTCCGTGATCCGTATTTCTTTACTGTCCATAAAACCGGACAGCAATCCAAATGGTATCATAGAAATCCTCACCGGAAAACCCACCTTCCTTCAGACAAAAAGAGAGATGCCATATGCTTCCATACAGCACCTCCCAACACTTCTTATTATTTCACTTCAACTAATTCAATTCTGAAATTCAGCTCTTTACCTGCCATCTCATGATTGGCATCAAAAGTAATAGTCTTCTCATCTTTTGCGTTTACTTTAACCGGGAATGGCTGTCCATACTGGTTGGAGAGATATACCTGCTGTCCCACGGTAAGATCCTCGGAACCTGGAAGCTGTGCGATCTCAAGAGTAAAGATGGCATCCGGATTCGGCATTCCGTAAGCTTCTTCCGGCATCAGGTGCACATCTACCACCTGTCCGACTTCCATGTTTGCAACTGCCGCATCAAAACCTTTGATCATCTGACCGGCTCCGCAGATGAATTCCAGCGGTTCGCCACGGTCATAGGAAGAATCGAACTGTGTTCCATCGTTAAATGTTCCTCTGTAATGGGTACGGCAGGTTTTTCCAACATTAGGACCTGTGATAGCCGGCTGGGAACCACATCCGCCACCACAGTTTCCACAGGAATGTCCTTCCTCATGTCCGCCGCAGGAGTGTCCATCTTCATGGCTTCCGCAGGAATGTCCCTCCTCATGATGATGATCACAGTTCACACCGGTAGATACCAGCTCACCTTTCAGATAAGCCTCTACAGCCGCATCTGCATCACCCTGTGCTCCGGAACATAACTCAATACCAGCCTCAGCAAGTGCACTCTGTGCTCCGCCACCGATTCCTCCACAGATCAGAACGCTGATTCCCTGCTCTGCAAGAAGTCCTGCAAGTGCACCATGTCCGGTACCATTGGAACCGATCACCTCACTGGAAACAACCTTATTATCCTCTACCTCATACACCTTGAAAAACTCAGTTTTTCCAAAGTGCTGGAAAATGTTTCCGTTATCGTATGTTGCTGCAATTTTCATTTATAAAACCCTCCATCAATCAGATATATGTCTCATTAGTATAGCCTGTTACCAATATAAAAGCAAGGATAATCACCAGATCTTTTTTCCCGTTTCCATATCTACAAGATCCAGATAGACCACACGGAACTTTTCGCCAAATTCCTGATCTCTGTGCCAGTGCCCAAAATACCACCGGGTCAGTGAATCATATACCGTCTCACTTACATACTGCAGATAATTCTGCAATTGCCGTTCTTCCATCGCCGAGTGATATCCCCCAAGTGAAGGTATAAGATTTAACGGACAGGTATGTGTAATCACATAATCTACCTTATAGTCACAGGCCTTAAGATTTTTATTTCCATTCTCATAATCTTCCTCAGAGGGAATCTCTTCCTCCCAGTAACTTTTGTTCAGGGTACGATATGCCCTGTCTATGGAAAAAGCTCCTCCAAAACAGAATATTCGTTTCCCTTTCAGACAAAGAACTTCTCCTCGAAGCACATGAATGATCCTGCTTCGGATCATATGGACTCTGGCATTATTCCATTGTTCAACAGGGAATTTATTCAGTGCACGGTGATTTTCATGATTTCCATCCGCAAAAATAATATATCCGTTTATTTTCTGAAGAAACCGGTCTACATCATCCAAAAATACATGCTCATCTCTGTTATCCCAGAATACAAACCCAAAATCTCCGGCAACAAATAATGCATCTCCCTCTCGAAGCTGTCTGGTAATCATCGTTAATGCCGCAGTATCACCGTGCAGATCTCCGGTAATAAGCAATCTTCCTGATATTTCTGTTTCCATACTGTTTCAACTCCTCTACTGGTATCTGTAACATTCTCTGACCTTCCATCTGATGCTCTGCATAACCGTAACAGAAGAATACCTGTCAGCCTCCAGCGTCTTACATCATTCTCTCACAGGTAAGATAATCTGTACCCCAGTTTTTATAGCAGTCTGCAATCCTGGAATCTGTAAACAGCCACAGTGCGACCTTAATATTTTTCGAATGCGCTCTGGCTATTGTAGCTCTGTTGGTACATCCATACTGAGCACTTACGTCAAATTTATATCTGGCACATTCATTCAGCGCTGCACTGGTGATCTGATCCCGGAGTATCCACTGTATGCTCACGGTTCTGTTTATCTGTCTGAGCATGATCAGCGGTTCTTCCTTAAACGAGATCACAACCGGACTTTTTCTGGATTTTTTTATGATCTGGTTAAACTTTGCAACACCATTCTGATCCAGGTTTGATTTGATCTCGATCACCGGTGTCATGGAATATTTATTACAGCACTGAAGATACTGTTCCAGTGTAGGAATAATATTATGCTTATATGCAGAAGCATTTGTTCCTGTAATAACCGGATACTTCTTTACTTCCTGATATGTGAGGTTTTCAATTCTCTTATCAACGCCACACATACGCAGCAGATTAGAATCATGAAAAATCACAAATGTCCCGTCTTTTAACTGTCGTACATCAGTTTCTACATACTTCGCACCTTTCTGTCCTGCAAGACTGAAAGCGGGAAGTGTGTTTTCCGGTGCTTCCAGACTTAATCCTCTGTGCAGGATCGTACCAGAACTTCCACTCAGAGGTGCATTGGATGTACCTGTCTTTTTGTCTCGAACGTATACCTGTATGGTATTTTTTATTTTCTTTCCACCATCTGCCGTCACTGTGATCTTTACAAGGCCGGGAGCCTTTGCTGTAATTTTTCCCGTCCTGGATACTGTAACAACGGAACTGTTGGATGTGGCATAAGTTATTGTTCTTACATATGCATTTCCCGGATGGACAGTTACCTTCAGTATTTTCTGTTCCCCTTTATCCATTACGATTTCTGAAGAAGTCGAAACTGATTTCAGTTCTGCTCCGACAACCACTTCCGCAGATGCAATATACCGGTTTCTTCCCAAAGACACACAGGTTATTTTGACTGTGCCTGTTGTTTTTGGTGTTACAATACCACTGGATGAAACTGTCGCGATTTTTGTATTCGAAGATTTATAAATTGCCACGCTTCCATGCTTTTCCGGCTTCAGCTGTATTGTTTTTCCTGTTTTTGTTTTTATCGGAGTTGTTTTATATCCGGTAAAATCTGTGTATATGAGCTGATTATATGTATACACTTTACAGGAAATTTTTTTTCCTCCATAAACAGCATAAATCTGAACATTTCCCCAGCTCTTTGCGGTGACTTTTCCATTGGATATGGCTGCAAGTTTGGGATTGCTGCTTTTCCACTGGACTTTCTTTGGATCTACTTTTCTTCCATTGTTGTAAACAGACAGCTCTTTGGTTTTTCCTACCTGCACAGAAGCTGTTTTCTGCTCAAAATGAAAACTTTCTGTTGCCGCTGCTGCCGGTACTGAAAAGCAGATCAATAAGATAACCATTGCTATCAGACCTCTGATTTTTTTCCTCATACTGTGGTTCCTCCTAAAAACATTCTGTAAAGTTATTATGCCGTAAATATCGGACATTTACAAGTTTCATATCTCTGTTTTATATGCAAAAAAACACCTTCCGGATCCAATCCGGAAAGTGTTTCTGCTCTGTTGTTTTTCAGTTTATAATTCTACATTGCTGCTGTTTGTAAAAACCGGATAAACTGCCGGAATGTGCCGCATTCCAACTCTTACACATAATTCCGCATACGCAACCGCCAGAAATGCCGGATCAATGATCTTCACCGGAAGTTCCTTTTCCAGCTTTTCTCCATATCCTGCCATTCCAAGACAACCTAAGATGATCCCGTCGGAATGATCTTCCTCCACTGCTTTTTTGCAGACAGCTTTCAGATATTTTTCTGTAGCCTCCGGATTGGTGCGCAGTTCTCCGATCGGAATATCCAGCGCCCGGACTGCTGCCATTTTTTCCCTGGCAATGCCGTTTCGCATCAGACGACGGTAGGTTCTTGGAATATTGATACTCTCGGAAGTCAGCACCGTAAAACGGTTGCAGATCATGCTCGCCGCAGCCAGGCTGGTTTCTCCGGGACCGATCACCGGAATTCTTACATTTTCACGGATGGCATCAATTCCCACATCGCTGAAGCAGTAGATCACAATGGCATCGTATCCCTCTTTTTCCGCACGGATACTCTCCTTTACCATTTCCGCCGCAGCAAAGGCCTCATCTGTATTACAGTCCAGCTCGTCCGGACCTTTTTTGATACAGTCCACGGAAACCTCAGCATCGGAGGAAAGTGCCACTTTCAGCATTTTCTCACGTGCGTCCATGGTTTCTCTGCTCATGGCCTTGTCTGACATGATTACTTTTATTTTCATTTTTTATCTGTTCTCCTTTGCTGCCTCCGCAGTCCATACCTCAGATTCTACTCCGATATCAGATGCCACAAAACGCCTGCCTGGATTTTTCTTATAATTCTCATATGCTTTGGTAACCAGTTTTCTTCCAACCAGAAGTGTCGGGATGTTGACAAAGATCAGGATTACATTGATCAGGTCAGATACATACCACAGGTTATCCAGCTGAAGTCCGGATAATACAGTCAGGGTTCCAAGTGGAACGAAGATCAGCGCTCCAAGGCATCTTGTAAAATAGATGAACTTTTTATTCTTGGAAATCTTGTTTGCAGCGATCTCTGTATAAGTCAGGTCACAGAGAAGTGTTGTAAATGCAAACAGTCCAAATGCAACGACCACGATGATAAATACGATCACATCCAGGATTCCGTCTCCCGGTACCAGCTCCTTGACGGAAGTCAGGAACGTTCCGATCTTGTTTGCCTTCATCACATCCCAGTCAATGGACGGATTATTCCAGATAGCACCTGCAGTTACCACAAAACCAGCCAGAGAGCAGATCACGATGGTATCTACAAATACACCGATGGACTGAATGAATCCCTGCTCGCACGGATGATTGGCATCCGCAATAGAGGAGGCCTGTGTTGCAGTACCCATACCAGCCTCATTGGATAAAAGTCCTCGTTTCAGTCCCTGTGCCATAGCCACACCAAATGCTCCGCCAAAGATAGCGCTTGGTTTAAATGCTCCTACAAATACAGCCGCAAAGAATCCCGGCACTTTTCCGATATTCAGAACGATCAGTACCAGTACGATGAGAACATATAACCCTGCCATAACCGGTACAACCGCATCGGAAAATTTTGTTACGCTTTTGATTCCGCCAAATGTGATAACTGCGATGACCACGATAATGGCAACTGCGATCACATAGTACAGGGGATCTGTTACCTGTGTTGTTTTTCCTGTTACTTCTCCTGCTGATTTTTCAGGCAGTAGTCATACATTTCCTCACCGGTTGTCCACCATACACCATCAAAAGTTTCAATATAATCCAGAAGCTCTTCCAGAAGTCCGATCCTGCCCGGTGCTCCGATGGCTGCCGGATCCAGCTGAAGGACATAACAGAGGCCGTATTCATGGCATCCGAAAAATTCATCCTTCCAGTTGTTAAGAACTCCTGTATAATTTGCGATCCTGCCCTGGCCTGCCGGAAATGCCGGATGATAGTTGAACGCAAAATACGGAAGATCATAGTTTACCCAGTGAATAGGGATCTCCAGGATCTTATCCTCACCCAGATCTTTCCAGTATGGTCTGTCATCATCGCAGAGATTGCTGGAATACACCAGGCCGTTTTTCTTTGCGATCCGTAACGTATCCAGGGTCAGCTCGCCTTCCGGGGAACGAAATCCCTTCGGTGTAACGCCGCATACCTTTTCAATCGCAGCGATTCCTTTTTTGATGGCGCTTTCCTGCTCTTCCTCGGATAATAATGCCATATGCTCATGATGATATCCCAGTGCTGCGATCTCGTGGCCTTTTTCCACAATGGCTTTCAGCTTATCCGGATACTGCTCTGCCACCCATCCAGGAGTAAAAAATGTTGCGCGGATGCCCCGTTCTTCCAGTATTTTTAAGATACGGTCCACGCCTCTTGTCATTCCGTACTGTCCAAGAGACAGTGTTTTCGGCATATCCTTGCAGGTGGGATCTAACTGCAGCCAGAACAGTTCCGCATTCAGGTTGATGGTGATCATGGCGCTGCATTTTTTGTTTTCCGGCCACTTTGGTCTTTCCAGTTTCATCCTTATTTCTCCTCCTGTTCTTGTGAATGGCTTCGATACCAGTCTGATACTTCCGTTCCTGTTGCCACCCAGACATCCTCTTTGGATGTGATCTGCTCCAGCATATGTTTCAGAATCTGGATCCTTCCAGGGGAACCAATTACCTGGGGATGACTCATATAAGAAATGCAAAGCCCCTCTCTGTAATGTCCGCGGAACTCTCTCATAAAATTGTCTTCTACCAGACGATAGCTGGAAATCCTGTCCTGTCCTGCCGGTTCTGCCGGATACATGTTATATGCCATAGCTACGTAATCATCTACTTCCCATTTCGTAGGGATCTCGATAAAATCTGTTTTCTCACCGTTTATGATCGTACGATATGGTCTGTCGTCACCACGCATGGAGCTTGAATAACGGAAGCCTCTCTCATACAGAAGCTGCGGTGTGATCTTTGCCCAGTCACCGGATGGAGTACGGAAGCCTGTTACTTCATGACCGATAAGCTTTTTAAAGATTGCCTGAGTCTTCTCAATGATCTCGATCTGCTCCTCTGTTGTTTTTCCCGCAAATCTCTCATGTGCATATCCATGATGTCCGATCTCATGTCCTGCCTCTGCGATCCTCATGATCACATCTGGATAACGTTCAGCTGTCAGCCCCGGTACAAAAAATGTTGCTTTTACACCGTAACGATCCAGCATATCCAGGATACGGTCTACGCAGCGCTTTGGTCCGTACTGGCCTACGGATAAGGATTTGATGTATTTCTCACCGTTTGGAAGTCCACGGTTTCCGTTTTCCCAGGTGGTATCTCCGTCTACATCGAAGGTAAACATTACCGCACATTTTTTACCTTCCGGCCATTTTAAATTTCCCATTGTGTATTCCTTTCTGTTCTTTCTGGATTGTGAATTATCGTCTGAATACATATTCATTCTTTTTGAATTAATATTTGTTCACTTGGTCACCCACTTGTTTATAAAGAATAGCACCCGAAGGTGCTTTTCGTCAATGGTTTTTTCATTATCCTGTACTTTTTCGCCTGTTTCCGCCCCCGGTCCATGATTTTTTCCAAGCAAAGGCCGGGAACTTCTGGCATTTTAGCTAAATGCATATTTAATCAATTATCCCTCAGCATATCCATCGTTACCTGAAGATGTTCCTGCATCAGCTTCTGTGCTGCTTCCGTATCCCTTCTGCGGATCGCATCAATGATCTGACGATGTGATTCCAGCTCCTGCTTTTCGGAAGTGGCTTCCAGCACATCATAAAACTGCCCATACATCATATCCAAGATCGCATTCAGGACCAGCTCCAGTGTCTGGGTCATGAACATACTGCCGGTTTTTTCCGCATAGAGCTTGTGCAGTTCAAATTCACCGGTTGTAGTTCCGGTTGTCTCGTAGGTATGTTCCACTTTTTTGTAAGCTTTTTCCAGATCATCAATGTCTTCTTCGGATGCGTTACGGATGATCAGCTCCACACCCTTTACTTCCAGAACCTGACGGACTTCATAAGCTTCCAGCATGGAATAGCGTTCCAGATTTTTGCTGAGACTTTCTGTACGTTTCTCGGATCCGTGGCCTGGCTGTTCCCTTAAGAATCTTCCTTTTCCCTGGTGAGAAACGATCACACCTCTGGTTTCCAGAACATGAAATGCCTCTCTTAACACATTCCGGCTGACTTTCAGCTGCTCGATCAGTTCTCTTTCCGGCGGAAGCTTGCCACCTGGCTGGATATGCTTCTCATCGATCAGCCTGTAAAGTTCTTCTACTACTTCTTCATATAATAAAGTCCGTGCGGATTGACTTCTTAATCTCATATATTTCTCCATTCTGTTGATAATTCTGTATCCTTTAATTTTTAATTATAATTGGTTTTTCTACAGTTGTACAACAGAATTTTTACCGGATTTGTCAAATAAGTAAACGGCAGATTCTTTGTTGTGGATCTGCCGTCAATAATACTGTACATGTATTTCATTTTCGATCAGTCGTCGTAGTGATTCCAGTCTCCGAAGATTCCTTTGCTGCTATGGCCTGTTTTATGGCCATTTGCATCATAATGGTTTGCTCCGCCAAATACTCCCGGACGACTTTCTCCTACTTTGTGGCCTTTGGCATCATAATGATTCATTCCTCCGAAAATACCAGGTCTGCTTTCTCCGATCTTATGGCCTTTGGCATCATAATCATTATACCCTCCGAACAATCCGGGTCTGCTTTCCCCAATCTTATGACCATTGGCATCATAGTGATTAATGCCTCCAAATAAACCTGGTCTGCTGTATCCTTCTTTCTTACTCATAATTGTTCCTCCTTTTTTCCAGGCGGTTATTCATAATCCGCGTTTGCTGTTTATTTCCTTATGCTTTTGATGCGATCAGTCCGACAATACCAATAACAAGAAGTATCGGTAATGCCAGGGAGATCAGTCCTCCTGCTACCATTACAAGCAGGATCAATGGCAGGAATACCAGCGTTAATATAAATTTAGATATCCCCCAGGCTGCTTTCAGGCCGAAAAAAAACAGCTTTCCAAAAACTCCAAACATACATATGATAAATAATAACGTCAACATAATTTCTCCTTTTCTCCAGTTATATTTACTGATATAAATTTTGATTTATTTATGATTCCAAGCTTTTCACTGAATTTCGGATCTCTTTCCATTTTTTCCAGGATCCGTATCATCTGCAATCTTCTTGTCACGTCCACACAGCCACCTCTTTCTCTTTGTCGGCCCTTGCTGTCACTCGATGAATCCAGTATAATAGAACCATCTGTAAAAATAAACGTTCTATATGTTGAAATAACTTCATATATTTCCCTATTTTGGAGAATTAACAGAGGAGACTGAACCATGGGGAAACAATCTACCAGAGAAAACAAGACTATTTATCAGCAATACAGAGAAGAACAGGGTCTGACCCGCGAAAAAGCCAGCCAGGAAATGACCGGTGTTTCTGCCTCCAGGATTGAAAAGATCGAATACGAACTGCAGGAACCAACCCCTTACGACATCATCCAGATGGCTGACTGCTATAAGCATCCTGACTTATGCAATTATTACTGTTCTCACAAGTGTATGATCGGGGACCGGTATGTACCGGAGATCGAGGTTTCCGAGCTTTCTACCATTATCCTGGAAACCATCGCTAGTCTTAATGAGATCAACCCTCTCACCAGCCGTCTGATCCAGATCGCCAGAGACGGTAAGATCACCGACGATGAAATCAAAGACTTTGCATATATCAGCCAAAAGCTGGATGAGGTTTCCCTGGCTATTGATTCTCTGAACCTCTGGGTTGATAAAACTGCTAGTGAGAAGAATATTAATATTGAGCTTTTGAATGCCGAGAAAGCGAAGCTTGAACACAAATAAACTTTTCCCCATATAAAGGAAACATTCACATAACATACTTTGACAAATACTAATTTTTTAATAAGAAGGTTTGAAATAAAATGAAATCATACGAAGAATTACTTTCAGATATTGAAGAAGATATGGAACTTATGGGTTCCTCACATATTGTTTATCACGGAGAAGAGGATGGCATTATTACTGATTATGATTACCTTCCATCCGACTCCTGCACGATCTCCATTCCCTTAAAAGAGCTCCAGGAAAAAATCCAGCTGCAGATGCTCTATGACAAAGCTTCCTCTCATACAGCGGAAGCTGATAACAACGCCCCGAAGCTGGCCGTTGTTTTCCCGGGTATCGGATATGGCCCTGATAAATCGCTCCTTTACTATGCAGCTCGCCTTGCCAGAAATCAAGGTTATCAGATCCTGAATGTATCTTACGGTTCTCTTCCCGAAAATGTCAAAGGCGACCGTGCCAAAATGGAACAGGCCTTCGAGCTTGCGTTGAAACATACCGAACAGTTTCTCCAGAATGTTGACTGGCATTCATATGGAAGTATTCTGTTTATTTCCAAAAGTCTTGGCACTATCATATCTTCAGCCTATGCTTCCAGACATGATCTGACAGTGAAAAGCATCCTGTTTACGCCTCTGGCGGATACCTTTTCTTTCTCACTGGCCGGAAGCATCGCCTTCCACGGCACCGCAGATCCCTGGGCCGAAACCGAAATTATCCAGAAGCTGGCACAGCAAAAAGAGGTACCTCTTTTTCTTACAAAAAACGCCAACCATTCACTGGAAACCGGCGATGTGCTGACGGATATTACGATTCTGAAAACTACAATGGAGCGGGTTGAGCGTTTTATTTAACGCCAGCCTGCTCGTTCTTTGTTTTTTGCATTCTTATTTTTTTGAATATTTTATATTGACGTTCCAGTTCCATGTTCTCATCCATTGGCATTTCTTTTGCCTCCAGTATCCTCTCCACAGCCTGAGATGGATCCATGGTATGATATGGAAGAAATAATCCTCTCAGTTCCTTCGGTTTTATAATTTTATAAACCTGTACTGATGTTAACTCACAGATAATCGCAAAATACCTGTAGATATAACCAATCCAGTACATCTCGTTGCGGGTATATTTTACAGTTCCATAATCCGAAACTCCATACTCTTCATCTACAAACTGTAAAATATCATTTGCCTGAATATTACTTTCAAGGACTGACCCATTATCAAGTCTTTTTGCTATTTTACTTTTCATAAATCGCCTGATAAAAATCTCTGAGCTCGACTCCATTTTATCAACAGAGTTTTCAAATGCAGTCGCCTGAAGTTCACACAAAAGCAATCCATCTTTATCTATTTTTCTCATTCATCGGCCACCTCTTTACACCAGGATTTCATCAATATACAGACCCTTTCCTCTGTATTGCCTTCTTGCAAGTTTCACTTTGTTGTCACCTAACTTGGCATCTTCCAATCGTATATTCTTATAATATTCCCTTTCATTGTCTGAAATATAACATCGTTCTATAAGTTTAGCCTGCGATACTGCCTTTTCACTTATAAATATATACTGCATTCCAAGATTTGTTGCCGCAAGACAGTGTTTGCACTGTTCATCTGTAATTTCTCCATTAATAAATGAATTAATAATCTGAAACATACGGTTGTCTGCTATCGGTGCAATTATGTAGTCACAATCTCTGGACTGTTCTGCAAGCATTTTTATTGTTGGATGTTCCTTGTATTCATCTAGCGCCCCCCGATAGTAGGCAATCGTCATCATCCATTCCTGGTCCACTTTATATCTCTTACATTTCAGACTCGTGTCATTGAAACGAATATAATATACCGATGAATGCTCAAATCCTGATACAAATGAGATTGCCTGCTCGTAACTTTCCCCTGTATAAAATCCCTGTCCAAAATCATTGTTACTCCTGCCTCTATAGATATCTATTTCCCCGGTAATTTCACTTTTCGCCCCATGGAAAAGCAATTTCTCATTTTTTTCCAGATCATCTCTCCAGAGCATTTCTTTCAGTTTATTTATTCTTATATTTTTTGTAAATGCAAATCTGTATACATTCTCCAAAATTCTTGCAGACGGAACTGTTTTTCCCAACTCATTTCTTGAAACAGTCACCTGCTCTACTCCAATCTGTTCTGCAAATTCTCTCTGAGAAAGGCCTAATATCGCCCGAATTGATCTCAAATCTTCTGGAAAATTATATTTCATATTTCGATCACCTCAAACTTATTTAAGTAATATTATATGAATAAGTTCAATATAAACTTATTGATATAATATTACTTAAATAAGTTTTTGTTATTATTTTTTATGCTAATGGGATAATATTTCATTGCTTCTATGCCACTTTTTCTTGTATATATTTGTCAGACGCCTATCAATAAGAATTACTTTCTTCTTTTCATAATCTATATGTGCCTACTCACAGTAAATTTCTATTTCTTGAAATTATTTTTTTATAAAACATTAAGGTTGAATTTGGTCCTATGTCAAGATTTTCTGCACATCCACGTACCCCGAGATCTTTGTGATCTTGATAATACTGGATTGCATCAAGTTTAAATTGTTTGTCATGTTGTTTTGCCATATGAGATCCTCCTTCAGCATGTTTCTATTGTATCATGCTTATGTGTATTTGGAATTTCTCATTTTGGCTTGTACTATTTATATTCTAGCATCACTTATGCTACTACAGCCTTGGGATGGAGTGCATTTCGCAGATATTCTGGCAGTCTTGCTTCAAAATCAGCGGTAAAAGCAGTCAGTTGTTCATCGCTGAGTTTTAAAATTTCCTGAAGGCTTGCCATTAAAGCATCCATCAGGATACCAAGTGATCTGGTGAACTACTCGGCAACTGAGTTACCAGAGCATCTGAATTAAGGCGGGATACCGCCTTTTCAGGGTGCGTCCATGACACC
>NZ_WQQB01000042.1:0-1481 GCF_018785565.1 Blautia sp. MCC283
ATACTGCAGTACAGGAATATCAACCTGTTGTCCATCGGCTACGGCTCTCGCCCTCACCTTAGGTCCCGACTCACCCAGGGCAGATCAGCTTTACCCTGGAAACCTTGGATATTCGGCCTAGAGGATTCCCACCTCTATCTCGCTACTCATTCCGGCATTCTCTCTTCCATATAGTCCACAGCTCCTTACGGTACTGCTTCTTCCCATATGCAATGCTCCTCTACCAATCCTTACGGATTCCTTAGTTTCGGTGGCGCGTTTCAGCCCCGGACATTTTCGGCGCAGGACCTCTCGACCAGTGAGCTATTACGCACTCTTTGAATGTATGGCTGCTTCTGAGCCAACATCCTGGTTGTCTTCGAAATCCCACATCCTTTTCCACTTAACGCGCACTTTGGGACCTTAACTGTAGGTCTGGGCTCTTTCCCTTTTGACCGCCCAACTTATCTCGTGCAGTCTGACTCCCGGTGATATCTACACGGCATTCGGAGTTTGATATTCTTCGGTAGGCTTTGACGCCCCCTAGGAAATTCAGTGCTCTACCTCCGCAAGACTCACACCGAGGCTAGCCCTAAAGCTATTTCGAGGAGAACCAGCTATCTCCGGGTTCGATTGGAATTTCTCCCCTATCCACACCTCATCCCCACCCTTTTCAACGGATGTGGGTTCGGTCCTCCACTACCTCTTACGGCAGCTTCAACCTGGACATGGATAGATCACCCGGTTTCGGGTCTACTCCTACTGACTCTGGCCCTGTTAAGACTTGGTTTCCCTTCGGCTCCATCCCTTGAGGACTTAACCTTGCCAGTAAGCGTAACTCGCCGGACCGTTCTACAAAAAGTACGCGGTTGTGCTCATATGGCACTTCCACAGCTTGTAGACACAGGGTTTCAGGTTCTCTTTCACTCCCCTCCCGGGGTCCTTTTCACCTTTCCTTCACAGTACTATGCGCTATCGGTCACTAAGTAGTATTTAGCCTTAGGGGGTGGTCCCCCTTACTTCCCACAAGGTTCCTCGTGTCTCGTGGTACTCCGGATCCTGCTCAGTCAGCTTGGTTTTCACGTACGGGGCTTTCACCCTCTCTGGCCGGCTTTCCCAAAACCGTTCTGTTAACCTCGCTGAATCTTAAATGCAGTCCATGACCCCGGCATGCACGCACACCGGTTTAGGCTCCTCCGCGTTCGCTCGCCGCTACTTACGGAATCGATGTTTCTTTCTTTTCCTCCGGGTACTTAGATGTTTCAGTTCCCCGGGTTCCCTTCCATACGTTATGGATTGGCGTATGGATGCATGAGGTCTTCTCATGCGGGTTTCCCCATTCAGACATCTCCGGATCACGGGATATTTGCTCCTCCCCGAAGCTTTTCGCAGCTTATCACGTCTTTCATCGGCTCTTAGTGCCAAGGCATCCGCCCTGTGCCCTTATTGCTTGACCTTTCGCTTCATCACCCTAGCGTAGGTGATGCGGTCTCTTGATTCTC
>NZ_WQQB01000043.1:0-4855 GCF_018785565.1 Blautia sp. MCC283
CATAAATAACACCCCTTTTTCTTTTATTTTACTAGAAAAGGGGTGTGTTCACAATTTATTTACTCATGCGTTTGTCGTGAGGAAGGTTGAATCAGGGAGATGTGATGATTTGTCGGTATAGCTTTTCGGAATAAGAAAAGGGTGAGCTGACAGCATTATGCTGAGTAGTTTCACCCTTTTTATGTGTGATGAAATTTTAAACTGTAAAGCAGTAGACAGTGGTCGAAATCCCTCTGACAAAATCAGAACTTAAACAGATTCAGTCCGATATCCTCGCTGAACTCACGACCGATCTCTCCGTCGATCACCTGGATCTGGATCTCGGCGGTAGCACTGATGATGGCACGGTTCAGATGACCGCCGTGTACAAGGCCTTCTTCGTCACCGGCTGCGATGTGGAGATGAAGATAAACTTCGCCGTCTTTACGGGTAACGGTACCGGTAAGAGAAACAATCTCATAAGCTCCCTGAAACTGAATAGAGTGGTATTCCTTTGTTACGGTGTTGTATACGCCAGCAGTGAAATCATTGATGGCGCCAAGGCCTGTGACCTGTGCAAGGCGGATGTTCTCTTTCTCTGCAACCTTGCCGATCTCCTCCAGGATCTCTTCCTTCGGATCAAGTCGAAGATAGATCGTGTTTCCAAAATGTCTGTATTCCATGATAAAAAACCTCCCTGTAAATTTTTTGATTTTCCTATTGTCTGAGTATGATTCCAGTATAATACATTCCTGTTTTTATTCAATAGTTACATTGATCAGATTACAGCACTTCCGGAAATTACTGCATCATGCCCTGTCCAATTTTTTCGTAGAGTATATTGCAGATAATTTCGAGAAAAACTGAGAAGAGACATACTTGAAAATAAGTATATCTACCAGAAACTAATCATAAACAGCCAGAAATTAAGAATTGTACACATTGGCTGACCGGGGTACAATATAAGCAATTCGAAAAACAATTAAACGAAATGCAAAGGCGCATTTGTTGTAGAAATACAGCGAATGCGCCTGTTTTTTTACCTGAATGAACGCAGGATGCAGATGCAGATCGCGGGATGATTTTCAGAAAGAGAGGGCATGTATTATGGCAAAGAGTGAACAGGTAATCAAAGATCTTGACAGAGTGATCGGACTGATCAATACAGATATGAAAGATATTCCTGCTGAGGAGAAAAAACAGATGGTGGCAGATACCATCGATCATTTTGACAACTACGTAAGCCCGGGCTGGCTGAAATACCGTAAATCCGTTTCTTCTGACTCTGAGCAGGGTGCGGTTCTTGAGTGGCAGGATGAAGGTGCTTACTGCTACGGATTAAATGGAGAAAAATTCATCGACTGTCTTGGTGGATTTGGTATTTATACCTGTGGCCACAGAAATCCGGAGATCCTGAAAACTGTTAAAGCACAGTTGGATCATCAGGCACTTCATTCACAGGAGCTTCTTGATCCGCTTCGTGGATATCTGGCAAAAGCTCTTGCAGATATCACTCCTGGTGATCTGCAGTACTGTTTTTTCACAAATGGTGGTGCGGAGGCTGTTGAGATGGCTCTGAAGCTTGCACGTATCGCAACTGGCGGAAGATGGTTCATCTCCACAGTCGGCGCTTTCCATGGAAAGAGTATGGGTGCTATCTCCATGGGTGGTAAGAGTACATACCGTACTCCTTATATCCCAATGGTACAGCAGGTACAGCACGTACAGTACGGTGTTGCAGATGATGTAAGAAAAGCGATCAAGAACCTTCAGGCTGTTGGTGAGAAGGTTGCCGGTGTGATCCTTGAGCCGATTCAGGGTGAAGCTGGTGTTATCGTTCCTCCGGCAGGATACCTTCAGGAGGTTCGTGAGATCTGCGATGAGACAGGCGTAGCACTGATCTTTGACGAGATCCAGACTGGTATGGGCCGTACCGGTACAATGTGGAGATGTGAAGCAGAGGGTGTTACACCGGATATCATGACCTATGGTAAAGCTTTCGGCGGTGGTATCATGCCGATCACTGGTATCATCTGCAAACCGAAGATGTGGGTTCAGGATCTGATCGACAACCCATGGCTGCTTGGCTCCCCGACATTCGGAGGAAACCCGGTATGCTGTGCGGCAGCTATCGCAACGATCAAATATATGCTTGAAAATGATATCCCGGGTGTCTGCAAACGGAAAGGTGAGATCCTGAAAGCTGGACTTCAGAGTCTTGCGGAAAAATATCCGGAGATCATTCAGGAGGTTCGTGGTACAGGTCTTATGCTTGCCGTTGAGTTCCATACCTGCGAACTTGGCTATGAGACTGCAAAAGGTCTGTTTGCAAGACGTGTCATGACAGCCGGTACTCTTGTTAATGCAAAAACAATCCGTTTCGAGCCTACAGCTGTTATTTCCGAGCAGGATATCAAGGACGTTATCTCCAGAATGGATGAGGCTCTTGCCGATACAAAGAAAGCACTTAATGTATAAAAGACAGAGGGATTTTTTACTGAATTAAGTAAGTCCCCTGCGGGATTGTGAAGGCAATAAGCAGTGGGCAGAGATTTGCCAGAATGTTTCTGTACGGGAAGGCATCGGTTTAACTGAGATGATGCCTTTTCGGAGATTTTTCCGAAAGGGATGATATTATAAGATGAGTTTATGCAGAATTGAAGTTATCACAAGCCTTGCGAAATTTTCCAGCCTGAAGTCTGCGCTCAGCAAAGCCGGTGTCAGGGGTATGACGGTTATGCAGGTGCTTGGCTGTGGCGTGGAAAAAGGTACCCGTGAGTACGAAGTGGATGAAAACTATGAGATGGAGCTTCTTCCGAAGCAGCAGATCAGTGTTGTGGTAAAAAAGGAGCAGGTGGATAAGATCGTGGATGTGATCAAACACGAGCTTTATACCGGTCATATCGGTGATGGTAAGATTTTTATCTATGATATCGACAATGTGATCCGCGTGCGTACTGGTGATGAAGGGGCAGATGCTTTATAGATGATGGATTGCGGATCATGGAATGATGGTCTGTATTATAGAGCAGGCGAGGGTGTCCGCGGATAAAGCGGAACCTCGCCTGTTTTTGTGTTGGATATTTTTTATGACTTATATTTGGTTTGCATAATGCAAATGTCCATTTCATTATGGGGAGGTGCCTGGGATTATGAGTGAAGATAAGAAATTAGGATTGGGGAGTGTTGTATCTATATCAGTAGGGCTGGTCATTGCTACAAGCTGTCTGGTTTCTCTTGGACAGGGTGCAGGTACAGTTGGCGTTGTGTTCATTTTTTCTATGATTATTGCCTGCCTTTTGAATATGACTACTGTGGCTTCACTTTCCGAGCTGAATGCGATTATGCCGAATACGACGGGTGGTCTGGCACAGTATACTCTGGCGTGCCTTGGGCCTTTTCCTACATTGATCTCCATGGTTGGTGGGTATCTGCTCTGTAATATTCTGTCATCTGGTGTGGAGGCTTCGATTTTTTCCTATGCGATGGCGCAGACGATCAAGCTACCGATTCCCAGCATTGCGTATACGTTGGTAATGACGATCGTGATCATGATCGCGAACCTTCGTGGCGTGGATATGTTTGCCAAGATCCAGGATCTGGTTGCGTTTCTTTTGGTTGGTTCTATGATCATTATGGGACTGATCGGTATGTTTAAGCTGGGTACGGGACAGGTGGTTTCTCAGCCGTATGCTATGGCTACGAAGCCTTCGGAGCTGTTTTCTGCTACGGCTACAGCATTCTGGCTGTTTATCGGGGCGGAGTATGTGATTCCGGTTTCCAAGAGTGTTAAGAATGCGAAGAGGAATGTTCCTCTTGGTATGATCATTGGTCTTGCGCTGATCTGTGGTGTGCAGTCGATCATGGTGTTTGGGTTTCATAATTATACTCCATGGCAGGAGCTGATGGATTCTCCTGCGCCGCATCTGCTTTATGGGGAAAATCTTCTTGGCAGTGTGGGTAAGATCTGGATGACTCTGGTGGCTGCTCTTGCGGTTGTGAGTACGCAGAATTCTACGGTGAATGGGCTGGCGAGTATTTGCCAGGGTATGGCGAAGATGAATATGATGCCGAGGATTTTTGCGAAGACGAATAAGCATGGGGTTCCGTGGTTTGGGGTTGTGTTTGTCAGTGTGACGATTTTTGTTTTTGCGTTGATCAGTAATAATTCTTCTTCTGTTATTTCGTTTTTGATTCTGGTGGGTTCGGTGTTCTGGATGATTTCTTATGTACTGGCGCATGTGGATGTGCTGATCCTCCGGAAGAGGATGCCGAAGGTGCCGAGGAGTTTCAAGGTTCCTTTTGGACCGGTGTTTCCGGTTATTGGTATTGTGGGGACTTGTTATATGATCTTGAATATTTCTTCGGATCCTGTGGAGAGGAATATGATCTGGCTGGTTGTTTTGATTGCTTTTCTGGTCCTGGCGGTTTATTCGTTCTGGTGGATTAAGACCAGGATGAAGATGCCGGTGTTTAAGAGTGTGCCTATTCAGAAGGTTATGGCCATGGAGAATGAGTTGTTTTATACGATCCGGAAACGTCGGGGGATCTGGAGGTGATATTTATGAGGACGCTGCCTGTTGGGTGGCGTTCTTTTTTTGTAGAGGGATGCCAGGAGGGAGAGGATATCGGTCTGGGCAGGGACTCCGGGGGATACAACTAGGGTCCGTGAGGGTGGAGAGAAAGAGGGACGCCAGAGGGAGAGGATATCGGCCCGGGCAAGGACTCCGTCGGGGGATACAACTAAGATTCCGTGAGATGGCTAAAAGCATTGCGGCAGGGCCAGAACTCGCCGTTGGCTCAAACAGCTGACCCTGCCGCAATAACGCCCTCTCCCGCAACCTAAGTTGTATCACCCCTCCTCCGCAACAGCCCG
>NZ_WQQB01000043.1:4865-5446 GCF_018785565.1 Blautia sp. MCC283
AAGGGGACGGAAGCGGACGCGGGGCGTCCTGTCCTGGAATTGTCGAAGTGTAGCTGTATCAGTACAGCGTTCCACTATAAATACAGAAGAATCTAGGGATCAGATCGACACAGCGTCTCACTATAAATACAGAAGAATCCAGGAACCAGATCGGCACAGCGTTCCACTCTGAATATGCCCAACGGGGGGGAGCGCGAGGGAGGGCGTTTGGGCTTCGGAACTTTGAGATCGCCTTCCCTCGCACTTACCGCATTGAAAATGCGACCGCCGTAGCGTCACCAGCGAATGGAAGAAGAAAAATTGCATCTTTAAGATAAACTTCCAAAAAATCCAAAAAAATTTGAATTTTATGGTTGACAACCATAACTCCCAGTGTTATTATAACTGAGCTGTCGCAAATAATTGTTTTAGAAAAATAAACAATTAAAAAGAATTTCAGAAAAATGAAATTCACAGTTGACAAAAGACAGAAGATATGATAAAGTATCCAAGTCGTCAACAAAACGACAACAAAATCTTAACTCAAAAATGTTTGAAAAAACTTGAAAAAAGTACTTGACAAACAAAAAGAGATGAGATAA
>NZ_WQQB01000044.1:0-411 GCF_018785565.1 Blautia sp. MCC283
ATTGTGTATGTATAGAAGATTTGGATATGAAAGCAATGTCACAGTCGCTGAATTTTGGAAAATCTGTTTCAGATAACGGCTGGGGAATGTTCACAACATTTTTGAAATACAAACTGGAGAAACAGGGTAAGAAGCTTGTGAAGGTGGATAGATTTTTTGCAAGCAGCCAGACCTGTTCTGTTTGTGGTTACAAAAATGCAAAAACGAAAAATCTTGCCCTGAGAGAGTGGGATTGCCCGCAATGTGGAACCCATCATGATAGAGATGTAAATGCAGCGATAAATATCAGAAATGAGGGAATGCGTTTGGTAATTGGATGACCTTAAATAACATAACACAACCGTGGGACACACGGGGATAGCTCGCTTATGCTTAGCACAGTAGTGCTATCGAACGAGAACCAAACTTGCC